>CALWVX010000060.1 GCA_944385065.1 uncultured Oscillospiraceae bacterium
TTTACCAGGAGAGGAAACTCTGGTTTCAAGTATAAAATCCCTGCCACCCTCTCCCCGAAAGACCCGGCGTTCCCGGCCTGGTGGGAGGAGCACAAGGCGGAGTGGGAAGGCTGAAGCAGATAGGAGTTATGAGATAGGAGATAGGAGTTTTGGAGTCCGGCGAAGCCGGACAAATCCAATCGCCGCCGCAGGCGGCCCCGAAATTCCTATCTCCTAACTCCTAACTGAAAAAGAGGCGCCGCAGGCGCCTCTTTTTCCTTATCCCATATTGGCGAACCGCTCCACCGCCTTGGTGAAGCTCTCAATGGTCTTGTCCGCGTCCCCGTGCTGAATGCCGTCTCGAACACAGTGCTGGATGTGCCCCTCCAGCACCACCTGCCCGCATTTGTGAAGGGCGGATTTCGCCGCGTTGATCTGGGCCAGAATATCTTCGCAGGGGATGTCCTCGTCCACCATGCGATCAATGGCCTGCACCTGTCCGATGATCTTTTTCAGCCTGCGGTGCAGGTTGTCCGCGTCCATGCATTGTCTCATGCGCTCACCTCCCATACCCAACCGGGTATCTGTGGGCTTATTATCCGGCTTTTCCTGCCGGTTGTCAAGAGCGGTCAGGGGAGGAGAAGCGGTTGACATAAATTTGAAACAAAAGACTGGAATTATGCGGCCCTTTGTGCTAATATAGTAGCAGTGTCTTTTGGGACCATCAACCGTTCAGGGGGTATCTTGTTTTGACCTATATCATGTCTGTGTTCCTGGGTGTTGTCCAGGGCGTGGCGGAATTTCTGCCCATCTCCAGTTCCGGGCATCTGACTTTGTTTCAGCACTTTTTCGGCATGCCGGAGCCGGACGACCTGTTCAATATTCTGCTCCACTTTGCCACCCTGATCGCGGTGTTTGTCTACTACCGGCGGGACGTTTGGGAGATGATTCTGGAATTCTTCCGCTTTTTCGGGGACCTGTTTTCCCGCTCCCCCAGCCGGGGAGAGCCCCCCGCCGCCCGCCGTCAGATTCTGCTGCTGATTGTGGCCACGCTGCCCCTGTTTCTGGTGCTTCCCATCAAGAACTATGTGGAGTCGGTGGGGAATTATCCGGAGGCCGTCAGCTGCATTTTGATTCTCACCGGCGTGGTTCTCTTTGCCTCTGACCGGATGGCAAAGGGCCATAAAAACGCCCGGAACACTACCCTGAAGGACGCGCTGCTCATCGGCGTGGCCCAGGGATTTGCCACCCTGCCCGGCCTGTCCCGCTCGGGCAGCACCATCGCCGCCGGAATGGCGCTGGGGCTGGACCGGAAGTTCGCCGTTCGATTTTCCTTTCTCATGTCCCTGCCCGCTGTCCTCGGCGCTACGATCCTGGAAGTGGTGGATGTGGTCCAGGCGGGGGCTTTTGACAGCGCTCTTCTCCCCAAATATCTGCTTGGTATGGCGGTTGCCGGGGTCGTGGGATACCTTTCCATCGGACTGGTGAATCTGCTGGCCTCCAAGGGCAAGTTCGGGGCGTTCGCCTATTACTGCTGGATCGCCGGCGGGGTGTTCCTGGTGCTCAGCCTGATGAATTTCACTCTGGTCCCTGCCGCCTGATCTGAAACCTTCCGAAAGGAACGACAACTATGGCTACTTCACAAAGGAAATCGGGGGGCAGTCGCGCGAGTGGCTCAAAGGGGAAGCGGACCGCCTCCCGTACCTCCGGCTCACAGAGCCGGGGCAGGAGTCAGGCGCCTGCACACAAGCCCTTTCGCCGGGAGCTGGGGGCGGTGGTCTGCCTGCTGCTGGCTGTGTTCTCCGCCCTGGGCTATTTTCATATGGAGGCCGTTTTCATTGATCTGTTCTGCGGCCTGATCAAGGGACTTCTGGGGTATGGCTTCTGGATTACCCCACCGGCTCTGCTGCTCATGGCCTATATCCTGGCCTTTCACCGGGGCAGACCGGTTCGCCTGCGTCTGGTATGCGCGGGACTGCTGCCCGTTCTCACGGCCGCATTTTTCCACAGCCTGCTGGCCCGGATTCTGCCCTGGGACGTGGCGCTGATCCAAACGCTGTGGACGGGGGGACAGGCGATGACCGGCGGCGGCGTGGTGTGCGGCCTGCTGGCCCAGAGCTTTGTCACACTGTTCACCCGGATCGGCGCGGGGATTGTGTTTGCCCTGGCGGCTGTTATCGTGGGCCTGGCCGCCTTTAATCGGACGCTGTCCGATGTGGCCGAGTGGATCTTCAACCGTCCCGCCTATGAGCCCGCTCCCGAGCCGGAGCACAGACGCCGGGAGGAGGACGGCTGTCCGGAGCCGGTTCATTCCGCCCGGGCGTCCCGCCCGGCGATTGACATTCCAGTGGAGGACGGTCCCCTGGTGGGGAAGGAGCCGCCCGCCCCGCCGGAAAAGAAACGGCATTTCTTTGACCGCAAGCCCCGTGTTCCGGCGCCCGATCAGGTGCTGCGGGCGGAGGAGGGGAAGCCGGCTGCTCCGCCGGAGCCGGAGGCGGCCTTGGCCCAGCCGGAACCCCAAGCCGAACCCGTTCCAGAGCCAAAGCCCATTCCGGTTGTGCCTCCCGTGACGGTCGCCCCTCCGAGTGCGGCGGAAACCGAGCAGGAGGCCCCTGTTTCCCCGCAGGAGCCCGCCCCCAGTCCCGCAGAGGAGCGCCAGGAGGCGGAGGAGGCGGCGGCCCAGGTGGCCCATGACCTTCAGCAGGCCATGGGGCAGGAGGTATCTCCCTATCAATATCCGCCGCTGTCCCTGCTGAACGAGGACGGCGGAGAGATCGGCGGGGAGGCGCTGGGCGAGCTGAACGCCAACCGGCAGCGGCTGGATGACACCATTCACTCCTTTGGGATTGACGCCAATATCATCAATGTGGTTCGGGGGCCGTCGGTCACCCGGTATGAACTGGAGCTGGACCAGGGGGTCCGGCTGAACAAGCTGACCAATCTGGCCGATGACATCGCCCTGGCGCTGGGAGCCACAGGTGTTCGGATCGCCCCCATCCCGGACAAAATTTCCGTGGTGGGAATTGAGGTTCCCAACAAAGTGGTCTCTCCGGTGTCCATCCACTCCGTGATCGGGTCAAAGGCTTTTACAGACAGCCGGTCCAAGGTATCGTTCGCCGTGGGCAAGGACATCAGCGGGCAGGCCATTGTGGGGGACATCAACAAGCTGCCCCATCTGCTGATCGCCGGCACCACCGGTTCCGGCAAATCGGTGTGCACCAACTCGCTGATCATCTCTCTGCTGTATAAAGCCACGCCCGAGGAAGTCCGGCTGATCATGGTGGATCCCAAAATGGTGGAGCTTGGCATCTACAACGGAATTCCCCATCTGCTGATCCCGGTGGTCACCGATCCGAAAAAGGCGGCCGGCGCGCTCCAGTGGGCGGTGACCGAGATGATGAAGCGCTACCGCACCTTCTCAGAGGCCGGGGTGCGCAAGCTGGAGGAGTATAACGCTCTGGCCGCCCGCACCGAGGGAATGGAGAAGATGCCCTTTGTGGTGGTGGTCATTGACGAGCTGGCCGACCTGATGCTGGTGGCCGCCAAGGAGGTGGAGGAATCCATCTGCCGGGTGGCCCAGATGGGACGGGCCGCCGGAATGCACCTGGTCATTGCCACGCAGCGGCCCTCCGCCGACGTGATCACCGGCCTGATGAAGGCCAATATCCCCAGCCGCATTGCCTTTGCCGTGGCCTCCGCCATGGAGTCCCGGATCATTCTGGACACTCAGGGGGCGGAAAAGCTGGTGGGCCGGGGTGACATGCTCTTTGCCCCTCTGGGTTCCGGAAAGCCCACCCGGGTGCAGGGATGCTTCATCTCCGACGCCGAAGTGGCCGCCGTGGTGGACTTTGTGAAGAAGAACAGCGGTGCGGCTCAGTACGACGATCAGGTCATGGAGGAGATTGAGCAGCACGCCGCTGAAAAGGAAAAGGGAGCCAAGGGGGTAGGCGGTTCCGCTCCGGAGGACGTGGACAACGACTACGACGAGCTGATCGACGCCGCCGCCGAGGTGGTGGTGGAGACGGGGCAGGCCTCTGTCTCCATGCTCCAGCGGCGGCTGAAGCTGGGGTATGCCCGGGCGGCCCGTCTGGTGGACCAGCTGGAGGAAAAGGGCATTGTGGGGCCCTTTGAGGGCAGCAAGCCCCGCCAGCTGCTGATTACCAAGGAACAGTGGCAGGAGATGAAGTACCGCCGCGGCGGCACCCCCGCCCCCGATGTTCCGCCCCTCGAGCCGGAGGAGGACAGCGCGCCGCCCTTCGACGTGGAGGAGGCGCTGGACCGCTCGGAGGAGGACACGCTGTAAAGGAGGGAGAGCGTCTGTGCGCTATCTGACCAAGGACTGGTATCTGATGAGCCAGCAGTACCCCATGCCGGAGGAGGTCCAGGAGCAGGTCCATGCCGCCTGGAAGGCGTTTCGGGAAGCCCAGGCCCGGGAGGATATTCCCCGGGAACTGGCAGGCCGCCTTTCGCTGCACGACGGAGACGTGACGGGAGTTGTCATGGGAGAGGACTGTGTCCTGGCGGTGGACAGTCCCTATTCCGGCAGTCACAGGATTATCTTCCGAAACGCCGTCCCCGGCCCGGAGCAGCCGGCAGAGGGACGGCCCTGGGTCTGGATCTATGACGAGCTGTACCGGACGCCGGAGGGGGGCTATGAGACCCATATCCTGCTCCAGAGCGACTGCGGGCCGGGGGGAGTGACCGCCGCGGACCTGTGTGATCTGGTCATTGCCTGTTCCGAGATTCAAATTCAATGACCCGTTACAGAAATATTTCATTTTCATTAAATTTTTTCAGAAAGCCTTTACAGTAACTGGCTTTTGGAGTAGACTAATACGCAAGAGAATAAACTGCCTGATGAGAGGTGTTTGATATGGCGGATATGGACTTCACCCGTAAATTCAATTTGGGGGACCAGCGGGACCTGGAGATCAAGAACATCCTGTCCGCGGTGTATCAGGCCCTTCAGGAGAAGGGCTATAACCCCATTAACCAGATTGTCGGTTATATTCTGTCCGAAGACCCGACCTATATCACCAACCACAATAATGCCCGGGCCCTGATCCGCAAGGTGGACCGGGACGAACTGCTTCAGACCCTGGTGAAATACTACCTGACCCACTGAAGGGGCTTTATGAATTTGAGACGGCCCGCCGGGAGGCGGGCCGTCTTTTCTAGGAGCGTTCCCATGAAAGATTTTGACAGGGTCCATCCCCAGGCCGCCCTGTGCGGCCTGAACTGCCTGCTGTGCCCCTTGAATGTGGGAGGGTACTGCCCGGGCTGCGGCGGGGGAGCGGGCAACCAGGGCTGTCCCCGGGCCCGCTGCGCCCGGGACAGAGGAATCACCGATTTTTGTTTCCAATGCGGCCAATATCCCTGCGCTCTGTATGACCACAGCTCGGATTACGACTCTTTTGTGCCCACCGGACAGATGGAGGAAGACATGAGACGAATCCAGGAGCTGGGGGCGGAGGCGTATGTGCGGGCGCTGGAGGAAAAGCGCGTCATTCTGGACACTCTGCTGGCAGAATGGAATGATGGCAGGAGAAAAAGCCTCTACTGCACGGCTGCCTACCGCTTGGAACTGGATGTTTTGCGGACGGTAACAAGTCAGGTACAGGCTGCGGTGCCCGGGGATATGCCGGTCAGGGAGCGGGCCGCCCGCATGGCCGCCGCTCTGCAGGCTGCGGCGGATACCCGGGGCATAACGCTGAAACTGAACAAAAAGGTGAAGGGAAAGGGGCGGAAGCAGACATGAACATCCTGGTCAGTCACTGTTTTTTCGGAGAGCCGTGCCGGTATGACGGGTCAAGTCGGGTGGATCGCCAGGTTCTGGAGCTGCACCGGATGGGCCATAATCTGATTCCGGTGTGCCCCGAGGTGCTGGGCGGCCTGGACACGCCGCGGCCCCCCGCCGAACTCCAGCCAGACGGACGGGTCGTGAACCGACAGGGTGAGAACGTCACCGAGGCCTACCGCCGGGGGGCGGAACTGGCCCTGAAAATTGCCCGGGAAAACGGGTGTACCGTGGCAATTCTGAAGGCGCGCTCTCCTTCCTGCGGCTGCGGGGAGGTCTATGACGGCACTTTTTCCGGCATACTGACTCCCGGCTTCGGCGTGACCGCCCGGCTGCTCCGGGAGGCGGGGATCACGGTGATGGATGAGGAACATCTGGACAGCCGCCTGTTTGAGGCGGACTAGGGTCAAAAGTCCATCGAAATCGGTCTGACGATAAAATATTTCCCCTGGCCCTGTCCAGTATGAAAGCTCCCGCCCGGGAGATACTGAGGATACAGTATCACCGGGCAGGAGGTTTTGTTTATGCAGCACAAGGTGGAATTGAGCGGGGTCAACACCGCCAAGCTGAAGGTGTTGAAAAACGAGGAGACCCAGGCTCTGCTCCGCCGAGCCAAGGAGGGAGACGCCTCCGCCCGGGAAGAGCTCATTTCCGGTAATCTGCGACTGGTGCTGTCGGTGATTCAGCGGTTTGCCAACCGGGGAGAGAACGCCGACGACCTGTTTCAGGTGGGATGCATCGGTCTGATCAAGGCCATTGACAACTTCAATACGGATCTGGACGTGAAATTCTCCACTTACGGCGTCCCCATGATCGTGGGGGAAATCCGCCGCTATCTGCGGGACAACAGCACGATGCGGGTATCCCGGGCCATGCGGGACACCGCCTATCGGGTGCTCCAGGCGAAAGAGGCCTATGTGGCCCAGCACCAGAAAGAACCCACTGTGGAGGAAATCGCCAAAATCCTTGGAATCCGTCGGGAGGACGTGGTCTTTGCGCTGGATGCCATTTTGGAGCCGGTATCCCTGTACGAGCCGGTGTACTCCGACAGCGGGGACACGGTGTGCGTCATGGACCAGGTGAAGGACAGCCGGAACAACGACGAAATGTGGGTGGAGCGCATCGCGCTGAAAGAGGCGGTGGGGCACCTGTCCGAGCGGGAGCGGAAAATCCTGTCCATGCGCTTTTTTCAGGGAAAAACGCAGATGGAGGTGTCCGCCGAGATTGGAATTTCTCAGGCTCAGGTCTCCCGTCTGGAAAAAAATGCCCTGCGGCAGATCCGCAGAGAGTTGTAACGTCAGGCCGTCCTGCCCCAGACAGGACGGCCTGATGTTACCGGTATGGATCAGCCCAAGGCCACATCCAGAATCATCATGACGAGAAAGCCCGCCATAACGCCCAGCGTGCCGGTGTGGTCGCCTTTGGACAGGTTGGCCTCCGGGATCAGCTCCTCCACCACCACATAGAGCATGGCCCCAGCGGCAAAGGACAGCAGCCAGGGCAGCAGAGGCTCCACAAAGCCGGTCAGCAGGACGGTCAGGAGGGCGAAGACCGGCTCCACCAGACCGGAGGCCGCCCCCACGGCAAACGCCCGTTCACGGCTGAGCCCCTCCTGGCGCAGCGGGAGGGAAATGGCCGCCCCTTCCGGAAAATTCTGGATCCCGATCCCCACGGCCAGGGCCAGAGCGGCGGTGAGCACACCCGGATCGCCGCTTTGCGCGGCCAGAGCAAACGAGACCCCCACCGCCATTCCCTCGGGAATATTGTGGAGGGTGACGGCCAGAGTCAGCAGAGCCGCCCGGCTGCGGGATGGGTGGATATGGAAAGATTCAGGCGCAAACCGGGGAAGAAGGCGGTCCATCAGCATCAGAAAAACGATCCCCAACACGGACCCGCCCGAGGCGGGGGCCCAGCCCGGGATTCCCATGGCCTGCGCCTTTTCAATGGCGGGGATGAGCAGGGACCACATACTGGCCGCCAGCATGACACCGGCGGCAAATCCCAGCAGCACCCGCTGCAAAACGGGGGAGGGGTGCCGACGGAAGAAAAAGACAACGGCGGCGCCGGAGGCGGTCATCAGGGCGGTGAACCCGGTTCCCCCGGCGGCCCAGAGCAATGCTTGCAACACGGCGAACAAAACCTTTCTGAAAACGGCGGCGGGGCGGAGATTCTGCCCCGCCTGTGCGGCTGCTTCCAGAATAGGTTATGCACCGGCTAGGAGAGCGGTGAAAGGATGGCCAGAAACATCTTTGCCATCCCATAGCCTGCCGCCCCGCAGGCGGGAAAGGTGACAACCCACGCCAGGAGGACGGCCCCTGCCACACGGCGGTTGACCCGGCCGCCCCCAGCGGACCCGACCCCCAGCAAGGCGGAGGTCCGGGTGTGGGTGGTGGAGACCGGAAGTCCCAGGGCGGTGGCGCCCAGCAGGCAGGCGATATTGCTCAGATCAGCGGCCAGACCTTCTCGGACGTCCAGTGAGACCATTTCCCGACCCACGGTATTGATGATCCGCCGCCCGCCCATCATCGTGCCCAGGGCCATGCCGCCGGCGCACAGAACCATCAGCCACAGGGGAACGCTGGGATTATCCGGAACATCTTCCATCCCCTGGGCCAGGGCTGTGCCAAGTAAAAAAATTCCCAAAAACTTCTGCCCGTCCTGCGCCCCGTGCAAAAACGCCGTGCAGGCCGCACAAGACTTTTGTGCCGCAAGCATTGTATGGTAAGAAAACTTTACAGAGCTGAGATGACAGATTGCCGCCCGCCCGGCCCAGAATCCCGCCAGGGAGGACATCAGCAGTCCCAGAACAACCCGAAAACAGCTGTCTCCCCGCAGGCAGGAGAAGCCGCCCTCCAGGGCAACCGCCGCGCCGGATACTCCGGCCACCAGAGCGTGGCTCTCGCTGGTGGGAATGCCGAACCGCCAGGCCAGGACGGCCCACAGTACAACACTGGCCATGGCTGCGCACAAGGCCGCCAGAGCGGCCCTGTTCCCGCCGCTGAACGAGGCGATGGAATAAATGGTTTCGGCCACGGAGGCGTTGACGGAGGTGACGCACAGCACCCCCAGAAAATTGCATACCGCCGCCAGCAGCACTGCCCGCCGAAAGGGGAGGGCTGCTGTGACAACTGCCCCGGCAATGGCGTTGGGGGCGTCGGTCCACCCATTGACCAGCAGGACGGCCAGAG
Source organism: uncultured Oscillospiraceae bacterium (assembly GCA_944385065.1). GTDB lineage: Bacteria > Bacillota > Clostridia > Oscillospirales > Oscillospiraceae > Lawsonibacter. The sequence goes on from CALWVX010000060.1 coordinate 8,965, forward strand.
TCAGCAGAACGGTCACCAGCAGAGCCGGTTCCTGCGCCAGCTGGGCCCAAAAGGCAGAAAGAGACAGGGGCATGGTCTCACCTCCATGCCCCAGCCTATGAGTTTAATCCGTCCCGTATGTCCGATGCCCGCCGGGGGGCGGCGCGTGGCGTTCTCTTCTGGCCTCCCGGGGGACGGAAGCGGGCGAGATGGCATCCGCCCCGTATTTGTCCCGAATCCGATCCAGGGTCCCCTCCAGCTTTTCCAGCCGCTCTCGCCGACGGCTGTCCTCCCGTTCAAACAGGTTCAGCTGCGCTCCTGCCTCGTCGGCGGGGAGCAGGTAGATGGCGGTGACGGTGAGGGCCCGCACAGGCTGGTCCATATTCCAACATGCGTCGGCCAGCGCCAT
>CALWVX010000061.1 GCA_944385065.1 uncultured Oscillospiraceae bacterium
ATCCGGCCGCCCAACGGGCGGCCGGATTTTTGCTGCGTGCAGGCCGGTAGGGGAGAGTCCGGAAATTTACAGAAGATTAACGACGGGGAAACTTGACACAGAAGAACTGGGTGCATATAATTTGTGACAGATTGTCATACGACAACTTGTCACAAGGGAGGGAATGCGGTGCCGACCAGTACCTTTTACCGGCTGCCTCAGGAGAAGCGGGAGCGGCTGCTGAAGGCCTGCTGGACAGAGCTGACCAGGGCGCGGTTTGCCGAGGTGTCGGTCAACCGGGTGATTCTCCAGGCCGGGATTTCCCGGGGGAGCTTCTACCAGTATTTCACGGACAAAGAGGATATGATCCGCTATTTGATGGAGAGCATGCGGGGATATTTCGTCAGCCTGCTCCGCACATTGCTGGAGGAGGCGGACGGGGACCTGTTTGCCCTGCCACTGCGGGCCTTTGACCGCTTTTTTCCCCAGGGAAGCGCCGACCCCATGCTGGGTCAGTTTATTCGGGTGATGAAACTGAACCTGGGGATGGACGCCCAGTCCTTTATGGCCGACTGCCCCGGCTTTCTGCCCGATCCTCTGTGGGAGGCGGCAGACCGCTCTCTGCTCCGGCGGGAGGACCGGGAATATGTTGACCATGTCTTCCACCTGCTGTGCGCCGTGCTGGCCTATGCCGTGGCCGGAACGCTGCAGGACGGGAGCCGGAGAGAACGGGAACGGGAAAATCTGAAGATCCGTGTCGAGCTGCTGAAATGCGGTTGTGCGGCCCGGGCAGTTCACAGTAACGAGGAGGTAACGGCATGAAAAAACGATGGCTGGCCCTGCTGCTGGCCGGGGCGGTCACCCTGTCTCTGCTGGGGGGGTCTGTACTGGCGGCAGAGGAGGACGGAGCCGAACAGACCGCCGGACAGACAGAGAGCCAGGGACAGGAAGAAGACGGAGCGGAAGGCGGGGAGACCGGCCGGGAACCGGAGGAGAACTACATACCCGACCCGGTGGGGACGCTCACCTTTGAAAATCTGGAGCGCAGAATGCGGGAGAATAACCTGACGCTGCTGGCCCTGGAGGAAAATATCCAGGCCATTCGGGCCATCGACTATGACGTGATGTACGAGGACATCCGCCAGGCCCTCAACAGCATTGCCAGCGCGCAGTGGACCATGATTACCTCCGTCCCGGGGCTGGGCAGCATGATGGCCTCCTCCCTGGACGCCCAGTACGACGCCCTGCGGGATCAGTTTGAGGCCATCAAGGACGGGGAGCTGCAAAAGGACAACGAGGACGCCATCTGGCAGCTCCAGGCCCTCCAGGACCAGATGGTCATGGCGGGAGAGACCACCTATCTGGCAATCGTGGAGATGGAGCGGAACCTTCAGACCCTGGACCGGAATCTGGAGGCCCTGGACCGGTCCATTCAGGAGCTGGAGCTGCGCTATGAGCTGGGGCAGATTTCCTCCCAGACGCTGGAGCAGACCCGTGCCACCCGCGCCTCCCTGCTGAGCAGCCGGCAGACGCTGGAGAGCAACATCTCCAATTATAAGTTCCAGCTGGAGCTGATGTCCGGCGGAGAACTGACGGGCACGGTCCAGCTCGGCGCCCTGCCCCAGGTGACCAATCAGCAGCTGACCGATATGAATCTGGAGGAGGACCTGGCGGCGGCCAAAGCGGCCAGCTATGACCTGTATGAGGCGCAGCTGACCCTGGACGACGCCCGGGAGACCTATCAGGACGCCGGCGGCGACGGCTATTACAACAAGGACAACTACGAATGGCAGACGGCCAACCACCAGTGGAAGGCGGCCCAATACACCTATGACGCCGCCGTCCAGAATTTTGAGACGGCCTTCCGAACCCTGTATCTCCAGGTTAAAGACTGCAAGCAGGTGCTGGACGCCGCCGGAACCGCTCTGGCAGTGGAGCGGGACAACTATGCGGTGGTTCAGTTGAAGTATGAGCAGGAGAGCGTCTCCTACAACGAGCTTCTGGACGCGCAGGACACGTTGGACGAGGCGCAGGATGCGGTGGACGCCGCCGAGGGCGATCTGTTTTCCGCCTATCATACCTACCGCTGGGCCGTGGACCACGGCATTCTCAACTGATGAGGGAGGAGCACCCATGAAGTTTCGACGCATTGTTTCCATCGCCGCGGCGCTGGCCGCGGCCGCGACTCTGACCGCCTGTCAGGGCGGAGAGGAGGCGGATACCTCCCAGCCCCAGGCCGCCGCCGGCGTGGCCGTTCAGGTGACTCCGGTGGTCCGGGACACCATCGCCACGGAGAATCAGGTCTCGGGCAGCGTGGTGACCGACGGGCAGAAGTCCGTCTTTGTGGCTGCCAACGCCCAGTGCACCGCCGTCTATGTGGAGACGGGAGATGAGGTGTCCGCCGGCGACTGGATCTGCACTCTGGATATGGACAGCACCATCTCCTCTTACAACGCCGCCAACATCACCTATCAGTCGGCGGTGGACAACTATGCCGATCAGGAGGCCATTTTTGACCGGCAGATCGCCCTGGCGGAGAAAAACGTCAGCGATTTGAAAGCGCTGTTTGAGATCGGAGCGGCCTCTCAGGCGGAGATTGATTCGGCCGAGCTGAATCTGATGACCCTGCAGGCATCCAAGAAGTCCACGCTGGCCCAGCTGGAGGCGGGCATGCAGAGCTCGCTGTCCAATGTGGAGCAGCTGTCCGCCGTGCTGGAGAACGTAGACGCCCAGGGCAATGTGGTGGCCCCGGTCTCGGGCACCGTGATCACCCTGAACGCGGCGGAGGGCGGCTATGTGTCCGCCTCCATGCCGGTGGCCGTCATTGACGGAGTGGACGTGATGGAGATCTCCGTCTCGGTGTCCGAAGCGCTGGTGCCCAGCCTGTCCCAGGGGGATGAGGTGGACGTGTCCATCGGCGCGCTGAATGTGGAGACGGTGGGGACCATCCGCTCCATCGAGCGAACCCCCAACGTGCAGACCCGCCTGTACACGGTCACCGTGGGCCTGAATGAGGATATTGAGGGCCTGATGTCCGGCATGTTTGCCCAGGTCTCCTTCCGCACCAACGTCTCGGAGGACGCGGTGGTGGTTCCCACCGAGGCCATTCTCACCAGCGGCGGAGAGCAGTACGTCTTTGTGGTGGAGGACGGCGTGGCCCGGTATCAGCCCGTCCAGACCGGCCTGACCGGCAGCGGGGTGACCGAGGTCACAGAGGGCCTGGAGGACGGCCAGCAGCTGGTGACGGTGGGCCAGGAGTACCTGTCCGACGGCGAAGCCGTCCGAATCGTGTCCGGGGAGGGCTGACAGGGTGAGTATCGCCAGATTCTGTATCAAGCACAAGGTGACCACCCTGATGGCGGTCATTATGATCTCCATTTTCGGTGTAGTGTTCACCACCCAGCTCCAGATGGCCCTGCTCCCCGATGTGGAGGCCCCTGCCGCCGTCGTGGTGTGCTATTACAACGGAGCCAGCCCCCAGGATATGGAGGAGCTGGTCAGCCGCCCGCTGGAGTCGGCAGTGATGTCGGTTTCCGGGGTGGAGGAGGTGCAGTCCACCTCCTCCGATGGGCTCAGCCAGCTTCAGATCACCTATGCCGACGGGACGGACCTGGACATTGCGGCCACCAAGCTGCGGGAGCAGTTTGACATGCTCTCCCTGCCCGACGGCGTGTCCGATCCGGTGATTGTCAACATCAATATCAGCGATCTGCTCCCCTCTGCCATTATTGCCCTGACCGGCGATGATCTGGTCAGCGTTCAATCCCTGGCGGAGGATACCATCGCCCCCGCTCTGGAGCGGGTGGACGGCGTGGCCCAGGTGACCATCTCCGGCGGCGTGGGGCAGCAGGTGGCGGTGGAAGTGGACGCCGCCCGGGCCGCCGGCTATGGTCTGAGCAACTCCTATATCTCCCAGATGCTGGCCGCGGAAAATCTGCTCTATCCCGGCGGTGAGCTGGACAACGGCAGCCAGACCCTGTCCGTCACCACCGACGCCAAGTTTCAGACGGTGGAAGATGTGGCCAACATGCTGATTCCTCTGCCCACGGGCGGGACGGTGCGCCTGTCTGAAGTGGCCCGCGTAGCCCTGGAGACCACTGATCCGGATACAGTGGCCGAGACCGATGGGTCAGCCTGCGTGGTGCTTCAGGTGTCCAAGCGGTCGGGGGCCAACGAGGCCGCCACCGCCGACGCGGTGGTGGAGACCATGGAGGAGTATCACCAGCGGGATTCCTCGGTGCAGTATACCGTGCTGTACAGCGCCTCCGACTATATCAACATCGCGGTGGACGCAGCCATGGAAAACATCTACATGGGGGTGGCGCTGGCCGCCATTGTGGTGTTCCTCTTCCTGCGCCGTCTGGGGGCCACGGCCACCATTTCGGTATCCATGCCCGTGTGTATCCTGACGGTCTTTGTTCTGATGAACGTCTTCGATCTGACCCTGAACATGATGTCCCTGGGCGGCATTGCCATGGGTGTGGGCATGATTGTGGACAACTCCATCGTGGTGCTGGAGAACATCTACCGCTGGTCGGCTGAGGGCCATGACCGGATGGATGCCTGCGTCAACGGAACCAAGGAGGTCACCATCTCTCTGACCGCCTCCACCCTGACCACGGTGGCCGTTTTTCTGCCCCTGGCCCTCACCGGGGGAATCGCCGGGATGCTGTTTGACGACTTCTGCCTGACCATTGTGTTCCTGATGCTGGCCTCTCTGGTTATCGCGGTGACTCTGGTCCCCCTGCTGTGCTACTTCCTGCTGAATGAAAAGCGGGTGCGCCAGGAGGCCATGAGAAAGGCGAAACGAAAGGCGGAACTGGAGGCCAAGGGCAAGATGGCTCTGGGCGACCGGCTGGGGCGCTGGTATCAGAAGGTGCTGGGCTTTTTCATCCGGCACCTGTGGGCGGGCATGGGAGTGTCCGTGGCCATGGTAGCGGTCTTTGTTGCGGCCTGCCTGAACACCCGGATGGTGCTTATGCCGGAAATGGATCAGGGCATGGTGTCGGTGAGCGTTTCCACTCCCCTGGGCAGCGAGCTGGATCAGACTGCCGCCATTGCAGACCGGGTGGTGGAGATCGCCCAGGAGAATGTGCCCGAGCTGGAGTCCATCTATCACATCACTCAGGCCGAGTCCTCCACGATCAGCCTGGTCTTGAACGACAAGGAGGAGCGGGAGCGCAGCAGCAGCGATGTGGCCAACGACCTGCGCACGCTGCTCCAGGAGACCTATCCCATTGCCGGATGTGAGATTACCGTGGGGTCAACCGACATGACGGCCATGCTGGGCGGCGGCAGCGACATCAGTGTGGACATCACCGGCGTGGACTATGAGACGCTGACCATGATCGCCAACGATCTGAAAACGCAGATCGAGCAGCTGCCCGACGCGGTGGACGTGTCCACCTCCATGGAGCGGCAGGTGGAGCAGGTGGTGGTCACCATGAATCGGGAGACCGCCGCCCAGTACGGCCTGACCGCCGCCACTGTGGGTGCCGCCGTCCGCTCTGAGCTGTCGGGTGCCACCGCCACCGCGGTCACCATTGACAACGAGGAGCTGGATGTGGTGGTCCGGGGCGACGGAAGCGCCGGAAAGAGCCTGGATGCCCTGGCCTCCATGGCCATTCCCACTGCCACGGGGGGCAGCGTGCCCCTGTCCGCGGTGGCCCAGGTGAGCATCGAACAGGCTCCCCAGAGCATCACCCGGGTGAACCAGTCCCGGCAGGTGTCGGTGACCGGCAGCACCATCAGCGGGGACACCACCGCCATTACCGCCCAGGTACAGGAGATTCTGGACCATTACGCGCTGCCCGAGGGCTATACCGTGGAGATCAGCGGCGCCTATACCAGCATGATGGAGAACTTCGGCGATCTGCTGCTGGCCCTGGTGGTGGCGCTGGGCCTGGTGTACTTTGTGCTGGCCTCTCAGTTTGAGTCCTTCATCATGCCCGTCATCGTCATGATGATCCTGCCGGTCGCCTTCAGCGGAGCGCTGTTCGCCCTGCCGCTCACCGGACGGGATCTGTCCATGATCTCCCTGGTGGCCCTGATTATGCTGGCCGGCACGGTGGTCAACGCCTCCATCATTCTGCTGGATTACATCCGCCAGCGGCGGGAGCGGGGGGAGAGCCGGGAGGAGGCCATCCTCCACGCCTGTCCCCTGCGTGTCCGGCCGGTTTTGATGACCACCCTGACCACCATTCTGGCTCTGGTTCCCATGGCCCTGGGCATGGCCGAGGGCGCGGCCGAGATGATGTCCGACATGAGCATCACCATGATTGCCGGCATGGGAATCTCCACCGTCATCACTCTGATCTTCACCCCGGTTTACTATTCGGTGATCGACAACTTCAGCAATCTCTTCCGCCGGAAGAAAAAGAACCAGACCCCGCCCGACGACTCCCCCAAGGCCGACGAGGCCCTGGAGGCCGCCGTGGGCGAGGGGGCGGCGGAATAAACCGCCCAACGACAGCGCCCGCCGGAAATCCCGGCGGGCGCTGTGCTGTATGAGAAATTCAATTGGTTCAGGGGAGTTCTCCGCCTGACTCATAGAGAAAACCAAGCCTGCGCAGGCTGGCTTCCACCCGGTCGGCGGCGGCCTGATCGGGGCAGGAGACGGTGTGCAGGTGGATGCCGCCGGTGAGGTTGGACAGGGGGCTGGCTCCCGACTGGCGGCAGCGGTCCAGAAACTGCTCCACGTCGTAGCGGCTGGAGGCATGGAGTGGGGCGGTGAGCTGGCCGTAGACCGGGTGCTCCACGATCACATCCAGCACCGTGCACCCCTGGTCCACAATGGCGTTGAGCTCAGCCTCCATCTCCTCGGGCCGGTGGCGGCAGGCGAAGGTGCGGACCGTTCCCCGGCTGCCGCCGGAGAGAAGGTAGCCCCGGGGGGTGGCAATCACCTCCAGCCCTTCGGCCCGAAGCAGAGCCACGTCTCCCACGATGATCTGCCGGCTGACGTCAAATTCCCGGGCCAGAGCCGCGGCGCTCACCGGACCCTGAGACTGGGACAGGCGGCGGGCGATGGCCTGTCTGCGCTGCGGAGCGTTCAAGATCGGCTCCTCCTCTCGTGTCCGGCCCGTGGGGTGCCGGACGGTTTTTTTCAGTTTAGCACAAAAGCGGGGGCAGAACAAGATTGACTTTTCTCTGTTCATCCCATACAATGATTGCGTAAGCTCCGGAAATTGCGGAGAAAGGCAAAATTGGGAAAAAGGAGAACTGGTGTAAATGGGGAAAAAGTTATGCGCGGCTTTGCTGATGGCCGCCGCTCTGCTGGGGCTGACCGCCTGCCAGAGCATTACGGACGACGCCACGGTTTTCGTCCAGGGGGAGCTGGATGCCACCTATCTGGGGCAGTTTGACCAGGACTATATCGACGTGGTGGCAGACATGACCGAGGAGGACGCGCAGGAGAAGTACGACTATAACATCGAGGCGGAGGCCCAGTACTTTCTGTCCTATCTGGCGGTGGAGATGCCCACCGACGCGGTGACTCAGCGGGCCCAGGAGCTGGTGGCGGAGATTTATTCCAACGCCCAGTACACGGTGGCACAGGCCGAGCAGCTCAAGAGCGGCGACATTGCTGTGGAGGTCACCGTCTCCCCCATTGAGATCATGCCTCTGATCACCACGGAGTTTATGCAGGAGACCTGGTATTCCGTGCTGGACAGCAACGGGGTTACCACCCAGGAGCAGCTGGACGAGCAGTTCCAGGCCATGGATGAGGCGTATGCCATGGCCCTGATGGACGAGGTGGAGCGGGTCATGCCCGAACTTACCTATGGGACGGATCAGGTGATCATGCTCCAGATGAAGGAGGAGGACGGCTACTACTCTCTGGTGGAGACTGGGCTGCAGAAGCTGGACGAAGTCATGATCGACTACTACGGTACTTACGCGTAACGACAACGGAAACGGACCAGAAGAGGGGCGGCAGCGCTGGGTACGGCGCTGCCGCCCCTTTGACGGCGTTTTGTGGTCAGGCCCACTGGAATTGTTCCGGTCCGGCCCCCAGCTCGAAGTGATATTTGGCGATTCCCAAATCAATTTTACTGTAAAAGCCCAGCCCCGCCTTCGCTTTTACCGTGCTGCCCTCCAGGGTGAAGACAAATTTCTGCTGATTCATGGCCGTGGGGGCGAGCAGAGCCGCGTCCACGCCCCGCAGGAACCAGTCCGGAGGAGCCGCCTGCGCGCGCATCACGGCGCTTCTCGGCTTGGACTTGTGGGGGACGCCCTGGGTTGCTCCATAGCCGATGGTGATGACAAGACACAATTTTTCTCCGCTGTTGAGCGGAACCGCCGCCTTCCCCTTGCTGTAGGTCAGAGCGACCCAGCAGGTATTCAGCCCAAGCGTCTGGGCATAGAGGACGACTTTTTCTCCGTAATAGCCGCATGTTTCCTCCAGCTCAGCGCCGGGTTTCCCGGCGAGCACGATATAATTCCGGACCCCGGAGAATTTCCCGTATCGGGCCATGAGCCCGGAAAAAGCGCCGGGCTCATTTAAGACAAGCTGCAGGTGCAGTCCGCTCTCCCGGCTGCACTGTGCGAGGAAGGACTGGAGCTTCTCCTTCGTCTCCCCCTCGATGGGGCGATCCTGATAGGACCGGACCGAGTGCCGGTCCTGCATTGCCTGGAACAGATCCATTTGAGATTCCTCCTATGATTTTCCGATTCATCTCCGCCGCCCCTAATCGCCGCTGCGGTCGGGGACGTTCTTCATGAACTCTTTCACGTCGCAGAACAGGGTGATCAGATGGTTCAACTGGCTTGCGTCGGGATCCAGGTAGTAGTAAACGCAGGTGCCCTCCTTTCGGCTTTTGACAAACCCTGCGTCCTTCAGAATCTGGAGGTGGTGGGACACGGCCGGGCGGGAGAGATTGGTCTGCCTTGCAATCTCAATGGCGCGGCTTCCGCTGCACTGGCTCTGCAGCATGATGCACAGCAGATGCTGCCGTGTCTCGTCTCCCAGAGCGGTTAATATTTTCCGGCAGGCCTTGAATTCACGCTCCAGCCGCCGGACGTCTTCCAGTGTGTTTTCCATGTGCGCCGCCTCCGTTCGTTGAAACGCTTGAACAAACTAAGTATAGCATATTTTTAGGCAGACAGAGCATCGGGAAAGAAAATCGAGACACTTGCATGTCCGCGGCTCTGCCGCCGGGGCGAAAGGCGGAGCGCGCCGGCCGCAGGCAGAATTTCCGGGGAAACCTTGACTTTTTCCGCTCGGCCCCATACAATATGGGGTACGGGAAATTTGGCCCCTCCGGGGCAATTATCATCAATAAAGGACTGAGACAATATGGCGAAGGACCCCAATCAGAAGAAGCAGGTGGAGCAGATCACCGACATGGAGGTGGA
>CALWVX010000062.1 GCA_944385065.1 uncultured Oscillospiraceae bacterium
GTCTGGTCCACCACCGCCTGGAAGATGGAGGCGGCCACGTCCTCCTTCCGCCCGCCCTGGTTCAGGATGGGCTGGATGTCGCTCTTGGCGAAGACGCCGCACCGGCAGGCGATGGGGTAGATCTTCTCGTGCTTCAGGGCCAGCTGGTCCAGCTGGTCCGCGGTCACGTCCATCAGGGTGGCCATCTGGTCGATGAAGGCGCCGGTGCCCCCGGCGCAGGAGCCGTTCATCCGCTCCTCCAGGGCGCCGCCGAAGAAGATGATCTTGGCGTCCTCGCCCCCCAGCTCAATGACCGCGTCGGTGCCCGGGATATAGGTATTCACCGCCGCGGCGGTGGCGTACACCTCCTGGACAAAGTCCAGGCCCGAGGCGTTGGCCACCCCCAGTCCGGCTGAGCCGGTGACGGCCACCTGAATCTTCTGTCCGGCCAGCAGCTGCTGAATGGAGCCCAGAGTCTCCAGGGTACGTTCCCGGGTCTTGGAGTAATGCCGCTCATAGGAGCGGAACAGAAGCTTGTTTCGTTCGTCCAGCACCGCCACCTTCACGGTGGTGGAGCCGATGTCGATGCCTACGCGCAGACTCATAATCAAATATTCCTGCCTTTCGGGAATCATGCTCTGGCAGCATAAAAATGGGCCGATTCCGACCCCTATCATGATACTGCTTTTTGACGGGGAAAACCATAATTTTAACGTTTTCTTAACAGATAAAGATGAAGAAAAGCGGAGAATTAACAGACGAAAAATGGGCAATCTCCACAGAAAGAGAGGCAAAATCTCACATATTGGGGGAGATATGCATGGAGCGGAAAAAAAGACCGCCCCCGGGGCGGGGGCGGCGGAATTCACAGGCCGGCGGCGCGCAGGGCGTGGGCCATTCGGGTGAGGGCCAGGGTGAGCTGGCTGCGGGGACAGGCGAAGTTCAGGCGGAGGAAGCCGTCCCCCTCCCCCTGGGGGCCGAAGAGGACCCCGTTGTCGGGGGCGACCTTCGCCTGGTGGAGCATCAGGTCCCACAGCGCCTCCGGGCTCAGGCCCAGAGCCCGGAAGTCCAGCCAGGCCAGATAAGTGGCCTCCGGGACGCGGCAGCGGACATGGGGCATGTTCCGGCGGATAAAGTCGTCGAGGAACCGGGCGTTCTCCCCGAGGTAGTCCAGCAGCTGGTCCAGCCATTCGTCCCCCTCCCGGTAGGCGGCGATCTGGGCCACGGTGCCGAAGTTTCCCGGCCAGAGGTAGTAGGGAGACATCTTTTTCTGAAAGGCGGCGCGGATCTCGTCGCTGGGGATGATGATGTCGGAGACCAGCAGCCCGGCCAGATTGAAGGTCTTGGAGGGGGAGGTGCAGATGATGCAGTGCTCTGCCAGCTCCGGAGAGAGGGTGGCGAAGGGGATGTGCCGGTGGGGAGGCAGCACCAGGTCGCCGTGGATCTCGTCCACCGCCAGCATGACGCCGTGGTCCAGACAGATGCGGCCCACCCGCTCCAGCTCCTCCCGGGTCCAGGCCCGGCCCACCGGATTGTGGGGGCTGCACAGGATCATCAGCTTGGCGCCGGGGTCTGCGGCCAGCTCCTCAAGCTGGGCAAAGTTCATCTCATAGCGGCCCTCCCGGTTGAGCAGGGGGTTGAGAGCCAGTCTGCGGCCGGTGGCCGACACATAGTCGTAGTAGGGGTAGTAGACCGGGGACTGGATGATGACCCGGTCCCCCGGCCGGGTGTACAGCTCCAGGGCGCACACCAGAGCCATATTGACGCCCGGGGTGTAGACGATCCAGTCCGGCTGAATCTCCCAGCCGTGGCGGCGGCGCTGCCACTCCACGCAGGCGTCCAGGAATTCCGGGGCCAGATAGCCGTAGCCGTAGGTCTCGTGGGCCGCCCGCTTCTGAATGGCCCGGGCCACGGCGGGAGCGGTGGGGAAGTCCATGTCGGCGATGCCCATGGGGAGGACGTCCTCCTCCCCGTACATCTGCCGGCGCAGCGCCGGCGACCACTTGATGGAGATGTCCCGGGTGCGGTCGATGGGCTGATCGAAGTCGTACTTCATGCTGTGCCTGCTCCTTTCGTTGGGCCGGGGAAGTTTCCCTTCCCTTTTGGCGGCCCGTATTGTACAATAAAAGAGTCCCGATTCTTTTGGGTATTCCCGCCCCCGCAGGGGGCGGGAATACCCAGGAAAAATTTGATTAGGGATACAAATACAAATTGGAAAATAAAAGATGGCAGAAGACGGAACTGTGAAATGAACAATATAATGATACAATATGTCTGATATAATGTCAAGCAGGAGGGCAAAGTTTTGGAGCGGATGAACGAGATTGTGGCGGGAAATATCAGGAGGCTGCGGGAGGAGAAGGGGCTGACCATGGAGGAGCTGGCCCGCCTGAGCGGGGTGAGCCGGAGCATGCTGGCCCAGGTGGAGCGGGGGGAGGGCAATCCCACCCTGTCCACCCTGTGGAAGCTGTCCAACGGGATGAAAGTCCCCTTCCATGCCCTGACCATGAGTCCCAAGGCCCCCTATGAGGTGGTGCGGACGGCCGAGCTCCAGCCCATTCTGGAGGACGGGGGGAAGGTGAAGAATTTCACGCTCTTTCCGGACGATGAGAACCGGCGCTTCTCCGTCTATTACATGGAGCTGGAGCCGGGCAGCAGCTGGCGCTCGGAGCCCCATCTCAGGGGGACCGCGGAGTTTATCACCGTCTTCACCGGGGGACTGGAGATCTCCACGGCGGAGCGGACCATCGCCATCGGGGCAGGGGAGAGCGTCCGCTTTTCGGGGGACGTGGACCACGGCTACCGCAGTCTGGGGGAGGAAAAGACCGTTCTGCACATGATCCTGTATAACCCCTGAAAGGAACCTCAAGGTTCCGGCCCTTTTTCCAGTGGGATGGGCCCGCCCCCTGCGGGGGCGGGCCCGGGAAAATAGAGAAAGTCCCGGGGCGCGCAGCGCCCCGGGACTGTTTTACTTGTTTACCGCGCCGGCACGAAGGGCCGGGCCCCGCATTTCTCCGGGAAGTATACCTGATACCAGATCAGGAAGGACAGCACGGTGTACAGCTTGCGGTGGGTCTTGGCCTTGCCGGAGTAGTGCCGGTCCAGCAGGTCCAGCAGATACTTCTGGTCGAAGAACTCCGCCACATAGTCCTGCGTCAGCAGATCGCGGGCCCAGTTATAGTACTTCTCCTCCCGCAGCCACTGGATGAAGGGGACGGGGAAGCCCATCTTGGGCCGGTTGACCCAGTCGTCGGGGAGGAGGGGGATGGCCGCCTCCCGCAGGGGCACCTTGGTGGTGGACTTGCCCCGCATCTTCTGGCTGCTGGGGATGGCCCGGGCCACCTTCCACACCTCCCGGTCCAGATAGGGGACCCGCAGCTCCAGGGAGTTGGCCATGGTCATCCGGTCGGCCTTGCGCAGAATATCCAGGGGCTGCCACAGATGCAGGTCCAGATACTGCATCTTGGTCAGATCGTCGGCGTCCTTCACCTGGGCGTAGTAGGGGGCGGTGACGTCCCGGAAGGTCTTCTTGCTGCGATAGGCGGGGGTGAGCACCCGGTCGGCCTCCTCGTTGTCGAAGATGAAGGCCTGTCCCACAAAGGTGTCCTCCACCCGCCGGGCCGCTTTGGTGAGAAAGCCCTGGCCGTGGAAATAGGGCAGTCCGCCCACCGCCCCGGCCACCGCCTTCCGGACGGGCAGGGGCAGTTTCCGATAGGCCCGGTAGGGCTTGGTGGTGTGATAGGTGATATAGCCGGCGAACAGCTCGTCGGCCCCCTCGCCGGACAGCACCACCTTCACGTCCCGGGCGGCCAGCCGGGACAGGAAGTACAGGGGGACGGTGGAGAGATTGGCGTTGGGCTCGTCGGCGTAATACTGGATGGTGGGCAGGATGTCGAAGAACTCCTGGGCGGAGATGGTCTCGGAGATGTTTTTCAGGCCCAGCTCCCGGCACAGGTCCTTGGCCTCCTGGGTCTCGTCAAAGCCCTCCCGGTCAAAGCCCACCGAGTAGGTCTTGTCCGGCCGGGACAGGGCGGCGATGACGCTGGAGTCGATGCCGCCGGACAGGAAGGAGCCCACCTCCACGTCGCTGATCTCGTGGGACTTCACCGACTCGGTGACCACCTGCCGGATCTGCTCGGCCCGCTGCTCCAGGGGCATGTCCTCGGGCTGGAAGGAGAAGGTGTGGTAGGCGGACACCCGGAGCTGCCCCTCCCGATAGGTCAGCTGGTGGCCGGGCAGCAGCCGGAACACCCCCTTCAGGAAGGACTCGTCCAGGGCGGAGTACTGGAAGGTGAGATAGAACTTCAGGGCCTCGGGGTTCAGCTCCTTGCGGAAAGCCGGGTGGGGGAGGAAGCTCTTCAGCTCGGAGCCGAAGAAGAAGGTGTCCCCCATGGGGGCGTAGTACAAGGGCTTGATGCCGAAGGGGTCCCGGGCGGCGTAGAGCTCCCGCTTGCTCCTGTCCCAGACGGCGAAGGCGAACATCCCCCGCAGCTTCCGGGTGAACTCCGGCCCCTCCTGGGCGTAGCCCTGGAGGATGACCTCGGTGTCCGAGTTGGTGGAGAAGACGCAGCCCCGGGCGATCAGCTCCTGGCGCAGCTCCTGGAAGTTGTACACCTCGCCGTTGTAGGCCAGAATGAAGTTGCCGTCGGGGCTGACCATGGGCTGGTGCCCGTGGGCCAGGTCGATGATGGACAGCCGCCGGTGGGCGATGGCGCAGGTGTCGTCCACATAATAGCCCTCGTCATCGGGCCCGCGGTGGCGGATGCGGTCCGCCATGGCCTTCAGGGCCTCCCGGTCCGGGGCGGAGCGGGAGACGAAGCCGGTAATGCCGCACATAGCAGATCCTCCCATTCAAAAGCATAAAAATCTCCCTTAGTATAAGCCGAAACCGGTCCGATGTCAATTTCCGGAGCGGACGAAAAAAAGAGAAGAAGGGGGGCAACCTCCGGCAGATTTTTGCGTCTTTCTCCACGTAGGGGCTTGCCCGGCCGGGGCCGGTCCCGTACAATAAAGAAAAGAGGTCCCGCGAAAGGAGGTCCCCGCCGTGGAAGACGCAGCGATTGTTGATCTGTACTGGGCCCGCTCCCAGCAGGCCATCGCCGAGAGCGAGATCAAATACGGCGCCTACTGCCACGCCATTGCCAGGCGCATTCTGGAGCGGGAGGAGGACGCGGAGGAGTGCGTCAACGACACCTGGCTCCACGCCTGGAACGCCATGCCGCCCCAGCGCCCCGGCATTCTGTCCGCCTTTTTCGGCAAGCTGACCCGGAACCTGTCCCTGGACCGCTGGCGGCGGCTGCGGGCGGCCAAGCGGGGCGGGGGGCAGGTGGAGCTGGCCCTTCAGGAGCTGGAGGACTGTCTGCCCGACGGGCGGGGGCCGGAGGAGGCCCTGGAGGCGGCGGAGACCGCCCGCCTCATCTCCGCCTTTCTCCGCAGCCAGGGGGAGCTGGACCGGAAGCTCTTTGTCCGCCGGTACTTCCCCACCTGGAGCCCCTGTCCGAGCTGGCGGTCCGGTTCGGCCTGACCCAGGGGCAGGTGAAGTCCCGGCTGCACCGGGTGCGGCAGCGGCTGAAGCGTGAGCTGGAGCGGGAGGGGGTGCGGGTATGAACAGCGAACATCTGCTGGAGGCCATGGGGCTGCTGGACGACGACCTGATCGCCCAGGCGGAGGAGCCGGTCCGGACCGGGCGGCCTGTGCCGTCCCGGAAATGGTGGACCGCACTGGCCGCCTGCCTGGCCCTGGTGGCTGCCCTGAGCATTTACGGGCCCATGTGGGGAGGAACCCTCGAAAATACGGGGAGCACCTCCGCTGGGGGTGTGGTCTGGGACGGTCCGGCGGAGGACGCGGACAGCGCCGGCGGAGAAGAGGCTTCTCCCTCCAGTCCCTCCAGCTCAAGCGGGGCGGCGGGGGACAGCTCTGTCAACAACAGCGATGAGGTACTGATCGTGATCGTCCGGCGGGGGGACCGGATCTGGTCCTACCAGCACTGGTATGAGGAGGACCGGGTGCTGGATACCCTGCCGGAGGGCTGCCGCAGCCTGGGAGAGGTGGGCACATACCGGGAAGGGGAGGACTGCGTCTATACCGACATGGGCGAGTTCCCGGGCTGTCCCCTGTGGATCGCCGGGGAGGACATGGAGGGCCCGGTCTATCTGGAGCTGCCCCAGGGGGGCTATCTGGAGTGCCGCCGGGCGTAAAAAGCGATGACGAAACGGAACTTAACGCCGGAGCAATACTAAACGTATTGCTCCGGCGGCCCTGTACGGGGGAAATTTTTGGGTCCGGTCACAAATGGGGGGCCTGGGTCGTGTTGTGGGTGAAAGGAGGTTGAGGCCCATGGAGGAATGGAACAGCCCCGGACAGGCAGAGCGGTTTGTGGCCGACTACGCCGACCCCATCCTGCGCATCTGCCGGTCCTACTCCCTCACCCGGGAAGATGCCCAGGACATCTGTCAGGACATTTTTCTGAAGCTGCTGGAGGGCCGCAGACAGTTCCGGGACCGGGAACATGAGAAGGCGTTTATCCTGCGCGCGGCGGTGAACGCCTGCAAGGACCAGCTGAAGAGCGCCCGGCGCAGGCGGGAGGTCCCGATGCCGGAGGCGGAGGCGGTCCCCGCCCGGCCAGCGGAGGAGGGCGGTCTGCTGGAGGCGGTCCGGGCCATGCCCCGGCACTACGGGGCGGCGGTGTATCTCTTCTATTACGAGGGGTACAGTCTGGATGAGGTGGCCAGCCTGTGCGGCTGCACCCCGGCCTGTGCCCGGAAGCGGCTGAGCCGGGGGCGGAAGCTGCTGGCAAAACAACTGGAGGTGGAGACATGATCGACTGGAATCGGGCGTGGGACCGGGAGCGGTTCAGCGACCGGGAGAAAGAGAATTTGGCCGCCCGGCTGAGACAGGCGGCGGAACAGGAGGAGCATATGGACAACAGATCAAAGAAGAGAATCTTCCGGTTGAGCCGGGGGGCGGCGGTGGCCGCGGCGGCCGCCCTGATGCTGACGGTGGGAGCGATGGCGTCGGCCGTCCATGGGACGTGGGGCGGACTGTTCCGCTTCTTTGCCCCGGAGGAGCAGACGCTGCTGGAGAAGGTGACCTGTGAGATTGGGCAGACCCGGGAGGTGGATGGATGGGAGGTCACGCTGAGCCGGTGCGCCGGGGACGACGAGATGGTCTATATCTGGGTGGACATGAAGGCTCCGGCGGACTTTGTCTGTGAGCCCCCGGCGGACAATCTGGACCTGTCCGCCGGCTGGGACCTGATGATAGACGGGGAACAGCAGAAAGGGGGCAGCGGCAGCACCCGCATCGACTGGGATGAGGAGACCCGGACGGTCACCTGCTGCTCCGGCTGGCCCACCAGGGACCCGGTGGCCGGCGAGACGGCGGACATTGTGCTGGAGCCCCTGTGCTGGAGCGGCTGGGACCGGGAGGCGGAGGAGTGGGTGGACCTCCCTCTGTGGGAGGGAGAGGTCACCTTTGAGGATGTGGAGCTGGCCTATGAAAACCAGACCATCCGCCTGGAGCCCAATGTGGAGGTCCCCTATCTGGACGGCACCGCCACGCTGACCCGGCTGGACATCTCCCCCTTCCGGGCCCTGGCCCGGGTGGAGGGCGGATCCTGCCTGCGCCACCACTGGGTGAAGGCGGAGGAAGGGTACCAGCCTGAGCCGGGGGAGATCGTGGAGTCAGAGGTCGGCACCATCACCGTGGGCGGGTCCAATATCGGGAACCTGGAGCTGGACGGCTACCGCCTCGCCTATGGGGCCCTGGACTGCTGGGGAGCGCTGACGGTGGAGTTCCACATGAAGGACGGAACGGTCATCGCCCCCCGGACGGCGGCGCTGTCCGAGTGCCAGGACGGATTTGAAACGGAGGACCGGTCCTTTGCCGGCGAGTGCTATGTGGAGCGGAGAATGGAGTATGAGGCCGAGCCGGTCTACGATATGCCCGACCGGATCATCGACCCGGACCAGGTGGACTATGTGACCGTGTGCGGGGTGGACATCCCCGTGGCGCAGGACTAAAGGAGCGCGGCAGAGCAGAGGTCCGGGCCCCGTCCCAAGAAGACGGGACCCGGACCCTGATATTTTGGGCAAAAAACCGTCAGAAACCCCTTGACTGCGCCGGGAGAAGTGTGGTATCATAGCCATACCTGTGAAAAGGGGCTTTTTTGCCGCGCGCATTTTTACGGTGTAATGGGCGCGGACCCCTCCGCCCGTATGGGAAGCAGGGAGGCAATGGGCCGGATCCGCACCGTTCATGCCGAGGGCGCCTGTGCGTCCCCGGGGCGCTGGATTCGGCAAAGCGGGCCGCGTCCGGCGTTTTTCTTTTGAACGGGCGGGACAGGCGGACACCGCGGAATTTTTACAAGGAGGTGCCGACAAATGGCAGGTAAGGCCGGCGCTCGCATCAAGATCACCCTCCGGTGCTCCGAGTGCAAGCAGAGAAACTACAACACCATGAAGAACAAGAAGAATACCCCCGACCGTCTGGAGCTGAACAAGTACTGCCCCTTCTGCAGAAAGCACACTGTGCACAATGAGACAAAGTAATTTGTCCCGCAAGGCTGAAAGGAAAGAAGGGTAACAATGGCTGAAAACGAAAAGGTAGAGCAGGCCGTCCAGGCCAAAAAGGACAAGAAGCCCGAGAAGAAATCCAAGCCGGGCCCCTTTAGCCGCGCCGCCAAGTGGCTCAAGGACATGAAGAGCGAGCTGAAGAAGGTCCAGTGGCCCACCCGCAAGCAGACCATCAACAATACCCTGATCGTCATCGCCTGCGTGGTCGTCGTGGGTATCTTCATCTGGATTTTCGACTTCCTGGCCGGCACGGCTATCGACCTGATCATCACCACGCTGAGCTAAGGTGAGACAAGATGGCTGACAATGCAAACTGGTATGTGGTCCACACCTATTCCGGCTATGAGAACACGGTGAAGGCCACCATCGAGAAGTACGTGGAAAACCGGGGCATGCAGGATCTGATTCACGAGATCAGCATTCCCCTGGAGACGGTCACCGAGATCACCGACAACGGCCCCAAGGAAGTGGAGCGCAAGGTGTTCCCCGGCTATGTGCTGGTGAAAATGGTGATGAACGACGAGACCTGGCATGTGGTGCGCAACATCCGGGGCGTCACCGGCTTCCTGGGCGAGGGGAACAAGGCGATCCCCCTGTCCGACGAGGACGTGGCCGCGCTGGGCGTGGAGAAGCGGGAGGTCGTGGTCAGCTATCAGCTGGGCGATACCGTGCGCATCACGGACGGCGCTCTGGAGTCCTTCCTGGGCACCGTGGACGAGATCGACCTGGACCACAACAAGGTCCGCGTGGTGGTGTCCATGTTCGG
>CALWVX010000063.1 GCA_944385065.1 uncultured Oscillospiraceae bacterium
ATACTCGTCGTAAACCTCCTGCGGAAAGGCCTCGGCAGAGGTGTCGTTCTCCGAGTGATACCGGGCGATGTGGAGGGAATAGCGGAAAAACTGCTTCCGGCTGGCCACAATCATATCCTCGGGCAGGGGAGGCTCCTGGGTGAAGAAATACCACTGGAACAGGGCCTTGGAAAACTCCCGGGTGGACAGGCTGTACATGTCATAGGTGGATACAATATCCAGCAGCACCAGCTTGTCCACCACCTCGGGGTGGTCCAGGGCCATGCGGTAGCCCACCCGGGCCCCCCGGTCGTGACCCATGACGTGAAACCGGTCAAAGCCCAAAGCTTTCATCACGGCAATCTGATCCTCGGCCATGGTCCGCTTGGAGTAGTTGCTGTGGTCGGGCAGCCCCTCCGGCTTGCCGCTGTCCCCATAGCCCCGCAGGTCGGTGGCCACCACCGTGAAGCGCCGGGCCAGCTTTGGGGCCACCTTGTGCCACATGAGATGGGTCTCCGGATGGCCGTGGAGGAGCAGGAGGGGAGCTCCCTCCCCCAGCTTGACTCCGTGGATGTCCACCCCGTTGGCCCGGATGGTAAATTCTTCTCCCTGCATCCGCATCATGCTCACCCTTTCCCGTCCGGCGGAACCGGCGGTATTTATTTACTTCTCTACTTTACCAAATCCCCATCTGGTTCGTCAAGTCCCGCCGCCTTCTCTCTCCCCCAAAAGGGCCGCGGGTCCGGCAAACTCTGTGCCGGACCCGCGGCCCGCTGTCTTTCCGCTGTCAACCCAGATAGGGCGCCGCCAGCCGGTCCACCCCCTGGGGGTTGTCCCGGTACCAGGCGGAAAAGTTCTTCCCGCTGTCGGCCGCGGCGCGGCCCAGCTCCACCAGGAACGCGGGGATGTCGGCCTCCAGCAGAACGCCCACCTCCCGGCCCATGGCCTCCTGTCCCTGGGTCTGGGCCCCTCCCACATAGAGGGTAAAGGCGCTCTGCGGCTTTCCATCCACCATGCGGGAGGCACCCCGGAAACCCAGCGCCCCTGTCTGGTGGGTGCCGCAAGAGGAGGGACAGCCGGAGATGTGAATCTGGGGCAGCGCTCCATCGGGCAGCCCGGCCTGCCGCACCGCCTGAACACAGGCCTGCAGCAGGGCCTGGGAGTCCCGCAGTCCCACCTGACAGGTGGCCCCGCCGATGCAGCACACCGAAGTCTCAAACACCGTCCGCGCCCCGGCCCGGGTGGCGTCCAGCACCTGAACCGCCTCCCGGCCGGTGAGATTGACGAGATAAGCCGTCTCATCCGGGGCCAGACGCAGCTCAGCCCCCTCCATGCCGGCCAGCAGATCACTGATCCGGCACAGCTCCTCCACGCCGGGCTGTCCGCCGATGGGGTGCCAGGCCACGGCGTACAGGCCCGGCTGCTTCTGGGGGATGACCCGGGAACCGGCAGCGCATGTCCCGTCCCCGGTCTTGGTCACCGCCCGGGGCTGGAGATGCAGGTCCAGGTCCTCGCCGCCGGCCAGCACCTCCTCCAGCTTCTCCCCATAGGCCCGGGCATAGCCCTCCGGGCCGCCGCACGCCTCCTGCATATAGCGGGTGCGGGCCCGGCCCCGGTTTTCATAGTTGCCATAGGCCCGGAAGGTGAGCCACATGGCCTTGATATAGTAGAGAATCTTCTCCGGCGGCACCGCCTGGGCCACCAGCACCCCCATGCGGGGGTTGTTGCCCAGCCCGCCGGCGCTGTACACGTCAAAGGTTCCGTCCGGCCGGGCGGCAAAGCCCAGGTCCCGGTAGGTGGCGTGGGTCAGATTGGCCGGGGAATTGGAAAAGCACACCTTCAGCTTCCGGGGCATTTTCTCCGCCTTGATAAAGCCCATCAGATACTCTCCGGCGGCCTCCGCCCAGGGGAGGGTGTCAAAATATTCCTCCTCCTCCAGCCCGGACAGGGGGGAACACATCACATTCCGGGGAAAGTCCCCGCCGCCCCCCATGGTAACGATGCCGTGGTCCAGGGCCTCCTCCATGATGGCGCACAGGGCCTCCGGCCCCAGGTCGTGGAGCTGGATGGTCTGACAGGTGGTGAAGTGTACCCGGGGCACCTGCCAGGTTCGGATCATCCGGGCCACAAAGGCCAGCTTGTCCCGGGTCACCCGGCCGCCGGGCATGCGCAGGCGGAGCATGCCGGCTTTGCCGCCCCTCTGGGCGTAGCTGCCGTACAGGCCGGAAAAGCCCTTGTAAGCCGCCTTGTCCACCTGGCCGTCATAGAAGGCCATTGTCTTCTCCCGGAACGCGGGCAGATCGGCCTTCCAGCTCTGGGGATCTATTCTGGTCATGGGGCAGACCTCATTTCTTTCCTGAATTTGGGTCCATTCTATCATGGTTCTCCCCGGGGCGCAAGGAGAGAAATCGACCGTTTTGAAGCTCGCTTTTTGTCTGTTTTACCGGGAATCCCCGCCCTTTTCGACAATGCGGGCGGTGTTCCGCACTTTACTCCCCCCGCGGCCCTGCCGGTTGTGCCGGGCCACCAGGGCCGCGATCTCTCCCTGGGCCTGCTCCACCTCCGCCTGAAAGGCCCGTGCGGACAGGCGCAGGGCCCCGTGGCCCAAAATGATCAGCTGCTCCAGGCCGTCGGAGGTGGCCACCCGCACCCGGTGTTCCCGGCCCAGGTCATAGGTGGCTTTCTCAATATAGGCATCCGCCGTCTCCGCCTCCTTCGTGTAGACCACATAGATGTTATTCCGCTTCTCCACCGAACCCGGGTTTCCCTTCACCTTATAGGCGTCGAACACCAGAATCACGATACACTTCCGATAGCCCTGATAATTGGACAGGATGTCTTCCAGAGCGGCCCGGGCGGCGGCCACGTCCTGCCGGGCCAGAGCCTGCAGTTCGTCCCAGGCGAAGATGATGTTGTACCCGTCCACCAGCAGATACTCCGGACCGGACTTCTGCTCCCGGATGCTGTACTTCTCGCTCAGTTCGGTGCGGGCGGGCTTCTTCTGGGGCTGAAACGACCGGGGCTCCACCTTTCCATAGGTGCGCTCGAAGATGGCCTGGAGCTCCTTGTCCTGCTCCAGGCTGCCCCCCCGGTACTCCCTGCGTCCCCCGGCGGGGGCGGCAGGTTCCGCCGGGGCGGCCTCCTGCCCCAGGCGCAGGCCGCTGTCCACATGCATATATGCGCGCACCTGGTCCCACTTGACGGTAAATCCGCCCCCATGGGCACAGAACACCGAATCGGGGGTGTTCTCCAAATCCCGCTCCGGGTCATAGCCCGTCCGGGCCACGATCTCCTCCTGATGGGCGCAGGGCTCATATCCCCCGGGCTGACAGGTCAGCCGACCCCGTCCCCGGGTATAGGCGGTCACCTCCCGCCAGTAGTCCCGCAGGCCGGCCACCGGGGCGTGGCCGGTGAGCAGGGACAGCTCGCCCTCCGGCACCGGCCCCTGCACCGTTCCGCCCATGGCCTGCAGGTCGGTCATGGCCCGGCCCACGCACTCGGCGGGCAGCTCCAGCCGGAAGCGGTAGTGGGGCTCCAGCAGAATGCTCTCCGCCTGCATCAGCCCCTGCCGCACTGCCCGGTAGGTGGCCTGGCGGAAATCGCCCCCCTCGGTGTGCTTCAGGTGGGCCCGCCCGGCCACCAGCGTGATTTTCATGTCCGTGATGGGGGCACCGGTCAGCACGCCCAGGTGCCGCTTTTCCGCCAGATGGGTGAGAATCAGCCGCTGCCAGTTCAGGTCCAGTTCATCCGGGGGGCACTGGGCGGCTAGACGCACTCCGCTGCCCCGCTCCCCCGGTTCCAGCAGCAGATGGACCTCGGCATAGTGGCGCAGAGGCTCGAAGTGGCCCACCCCTTCCACCGGCGCGGCAATGGTCTCCCGGTAGACGATGCTCCCCGCCCCAAAGGACACCTCCGCCCCGAACCGTTCCCGGATCAGCCGGGTGAGCACCTCCAGCTGGATCTCCCCCATGAGCTGCAGATGGATCTCCCCCGCCCCCTCGCTCCACATCACCCGCAGCTGGGGGTCCTCCTCCTCCAGCTGGCGCAGATTGCGGAGCATGGCGTGCCGGTCGCAGCCGGGGGGCAGGATCACCTGATAGGACAGCACAGGCTCCAGCTCCGGGGCCCGGCCCGGAGGTTCCGCTCCCAGGGAGTCCCCCGGCCGGGTGCGGGTCAGGCCGGTGGCGGCGCACACAGTCCCGGACGAAACCTCGTCCGCCGTCTGATACTTCTCCCCGGAGTACAGGCGGATCTGGTTCACCTTCTCCTGCCAGTCGGGGCATTCCAGCTGGTCCCGCACTTTCAGGCTCCCCCCGGTGACCTTCAGCCAGGTCAGCCGGTCGCCCCCCTCCCGGGTCACTTTGTACACCCGGGCGGCGAATCGGGCGGGATAACGGGGCTCCAGGGTATAGTTCTCCAGGGCGGACAGCAGCGCATCCACCCCCTCCAGCTTCAGAGCTGAACCGAACAGGCAGGGGAACACCAGCCGCCGGTCCACCAGAGAGGCGGCGTCGGCGGCGGTGAGCGCCTCCCCGGCCACATACCGCTCCAGCAGCTCCTCGTCCCGGCTGGCCAGCTCCTCCCACAGGGGCTCCAGGCCGCCGGAGAAATCCAGGCAGCCCTCGCCCAGCTGTGACTGGAGCTGCTCCAACAGGGCCGCCCGGTCGGCCCCGGGCAGGTCCATCTTATTGATAAAAAGGAAGGTTGGCACCCGGTATTCCTCCAGCAGCCGCCACAGGGTGCGGGTGTGGCTCTGGACCCCGTCGGCCCCGCTGAGGACCAGAACGGCGCAGTCCAGCACCTGGAGGGCGCGCTCCATCTCAGCGGAGAAGTCCACGTGTCCCGGGGTGTCCAGCAGGGTCAGCTCCAGCTCTCCCCAGGTGAGGCGGGCCTGCTTGGAGAAAATGGTGATCCCCCGCTCCCGCTCCTGAACGTCGGTGTCCAGAAAGGCGTCCCCGTGGTCCACCCGGCCCAGCTTCCGCACCGCCCCCGCCCGGTAGAGCATCCCCTCGGACAGGGTGGTCTTGCCCGCGTCCACGTGGGCCAACAGACCAACACAGATCCGTTTGGTCTGTCTTTTTTCCTCACTCCGCTCTCCCATGGCCCGATCTCTCCTCTCATCATGCTGTTATAGTATAACACAGGCGCGCGCACTCGTCGAGATGCTGTTCGGAACAGGGAAGCTGCTGCCCCCCCTCCCGGCCCATGCTTGACATTCCGTCCTCTTCCTCCTATAATATACAGTATGCTGTATATTTTCAGAAGGGGGGCTCTGCGATGGAAGCAGAATATACACTGACCCGGAAAATTCGGGAGCTGGCAAATCTGATTACCAAAAACCGGGACGCGGAGATCCGGGCATTGGGACTGACCACGGCGCAGGCAGATACGCTGCTCTATTTCGCCGAGCACCCAGGTCTGTCCATCGCCGACCTGAAACAGTTCCTCCACACCTCCCACCAGACCGCCCAGGGAATCGTGCGGCGCATGGCGGAAAAAGGACTGCTGCACCTGTCCCCATCCCAAAGCGACGGCAGGCGAAGGCAGGTCGTCCTGACCCAACAGGCCTGGTCTCTCTGCCAGGCTATGCGCCGCAACGGCGCGCATGCCGGGGGACTGCTCGTCAGGGGGATGGGTCCGGAGGAGCGGCAGCAGCTCCTCTCTCTGATTGATCTGGGCATTCAGAACTTCAGCCGCAGATCGGAAAGGGGGGACTCGCTCCATGAAGCATAAGCCGTTTTGGTACATACTCGGACTGAATCTGATTGCCGTAGCCGTTGTGCTGAATATCCGCTATGACATGGGGGTGGCCGCCTTCAGCTCCGTGATGTACGCGATCTCCGAGATCTACCGCATCTCCCTGGGCACGGCCTCCATTTTGTGCTACCTGATTTTTGTCGCGATTCAGTGTATTCTGTCCCGGAAGATCACCCTGACCTACGCTCTGGAGATCCCCCTGTCCTTTGCATTCGGCTTTCTGACCGACATCTACGACTTTCTGATCCCCCCGCTGGAGTTTCCCGTCTGGCTGCGCATGGCGCTCTTTCTCCTCACCATGTTTGTCACCGCCATGGGGGTATTTCTGTGTGTCGGGACCGGCTATGTCCTGACGCCCACCGAGGGAATCGTCCAGACCATCTCTCAAGTATTCCGTCTCCCCTTTTCCGCGGTGAAAAACGGCTTCGACCTCTCCCTGGTGGCGATCAGCGCCCTGCTGTGCCTGGTCAACCACACCAGCTTTTACGGGATCGGCGCCGGGACTGTCCTGTCCGCCCTGCTCCTGGGACGCGTCATCCGGCTGTACGAACGCCTCCTTCCCCCAGGGCGGCAGCCGCGCCGGCACAGCGCCGGCTCCTCCCCAGATGATCCGTCCGGCGGAGACACGTCACCGGCCACTCCGGAAGGGAGGCGCTCATGATCTATCATCTGCTCTGGTTTTTCTTCGTGTACGCCTTTCTGGGCTGGTGCGCCGAGGTGGGCTACGCCGCCACCAAGACCGGCAAAT
Organism: uncultured Oscillospiraceae bacterium; assembly: GCA_944385065.1. GTDB lineage: Bacteria > Bacillota > Clostridia > Oscillospirales > Oscillospiraceae > Lawsonibacter. The sequence goes on from CALWVX010000063.1 coordinate 6,485, forward strand.
TCGTCAACCGGGGCTTCCTCAACGGCCCCTGGTGCCCGGTCTACGGCTTCGGGGTGGTCATCGTTCTGGGCTGTCTGGAGCCCCTGTCCGGGAACCTGCCCCTGCTGTTCCTGGGCTCGGTGGCGCTCACCTCCGCCCTGGAGTGGCTCACCGGCTTCGCCCTGGAGAAGCTGTTCCACCAGCGGTGGTGGGACTACTCCGACGAGCCCTTCAACCTCACCGGCTATATCTGCCTGCGCTTCTCCCTCATGTGGGGCTTCGCCTGCCTGTTCGTGGTCAAGCTGCTCCACCCCACCGTGGTCCTGGCGGTGGACCTGCTCCCCCGCCCCCTGGGGTGGGTCCTGCTGGCCGGGCTGTGCGCCGCCCTGGGGGTGGACCTGGCCGCCACCGTCTCCGCCATCGCCCGACTCAACCGGCGGCTGGTCCTGCTGGACGAGCTGGCCGGCCGCATCCGGGAGGCCTCCGACGACCTGGGGGAGGATCTGGCCGATCGAGTGCTGGACGCCGCCGAGCGGGGGGCCGACTGGAAGGAGGATTGGGAGGACCTGGCCCAGCGGCTGGCACAGCGCCGGGCTCAGCGCCGGGCCGCCCTGGCCGAGGGGCTGGACGACCTGCGGGAGGACCTCCAGGACCGGGCGGAGACCAGCCGGAAACAGCTCCAGGAGTGGCGCGCCAGCGCCCAGGAGCTGCTGGACAAGTCCAGCCGGGGCCAGCGGCGGCTGCTGCGGGCCTTCCCCTCTCTGCGCTCGGTGGACCACCGGGCCGCGCTGGAGCGGCTGCGCCGGCGGCTGGAGCGAAAGTAGATTTCCCGTTGATATTTGAAATACTCTGTGATATAATATTCGCAATCACATTCCAGGAGGCCTTTTCCCATGGAAGAACTGCAGGAGCTGCGCCGGCGGATGGAGGAGGAGCGGCCCACCCCGTGGAACGAGCTGCCCGACATCGCCCTGTACATGGACCAGCTGGTGTCCTATCTCCCCCGGCAGCTGATCCGCTTTGACGACAGCGCCCCCATCACCTCCGCCATGGTGAACAACTACATCAAGGACGGTCTGGTCCCCCGGGCGGAGGGCAAGCGGTACGGGCCCACCCACCTGGGCTATCTCACGGCGGTGGCCGCCCTGAAGCAGGTGCTGTCCGTGCGGGAGATCGGGACCCTGCTGGACGCCGCCCGGGCGCGGAACAAGCCCCCGGAGGAGCTGTACGCCTACTTCTGCCGGGCCCTGGATCAGGCCCTGGCCGAGACCGCCCGGACCATCGACCCGGACACCCCCCGGGAGGGGCTGGCCGGTCTGGCCCTGGAGCTGGCCCTGCGCAGCTACGCCGACCAGCTGGCCTGCCAGCGCATCCTGTCCATCCTCCACCCCCCGGAGGAGAAGGGAAAGCGCCGGAAGGACCCCTGAGCCGCCTCCATTCTCCATTCTCAAATTCTTAATTTTCAATTCTCAATTCTCAATTTATTCAAGTTGCAGGAGTGATTGTTATGTCCGACTTCGTCATCCTCACCGATTCCTCCGCCGATCTGGGGGCGGAACTGGTCCAACAGCTGGACGTCCAGGTCCTCCCCCTGAGCTTTATCCTGAATCAGCACACCTACCGCAACTACCCGGACAACCGGGAGATGGACCCCCACCTGTTCTATGAGAAGCTGCGCGCCGGCGAGGTGGCCACCACCGCCGCCGTCAACGTGGCCGAGTACGTGGACGCGGTGGAGCCCCTGCTCCAGGCGGGGCACGACGTGCTGATCCTGGCCTTCTCCTCCGGCCTGTCCACCACCTATAACTCCTCTGTCATCGCGGCGGAGGAGCTGCGGGAGAAGTACCCCGACCGGAAGGTGTACACGGTGGACACCCTGTGCGCCTCCCTGGGCCAGGGGCTGCTGGTCTATCTGGCCGCCCAGGAGCGGGCCCGCGGAAAGACCATCGAGGAGGTCCGGGACTGGGCCGAGGCCAACAAGCTCCACCTGTGCCACCAGTTCACCGTGGACGACCTGCACTTCCTGAAGCGGGGGGGCCGCATCTCGGCCACCACCGCCGTGCTGGGCTCCATGCTCCAGATCAAGCCCGTCCTCCACGTGGACGACGAGGGCCACCTGATCAACATCGCCAAGGCCCGGGGCCGGCAGGCCTCCCTGAAGGCCCTGGTGGACAAGATGGAGCAGACCGCCATCGACCCCGCCGCCCAGACGGTGTTCATCAGCCACGGGGACTGCCTGGAGGACGCCCAGGCGGTGGCCCAGATGGTGAAGGACCGCATGGGGGTCAAGGAGGTCTATCTGAACCACATCGGCCCGGTGATCGGCGCCCACGCCGGCCCCGGCACGGTGGCCCTGTTTTATGTGGGAACGGAGCGGTAACGATGGCGGACAAATGGCTTGAAGTGGCCGTGAACACCGACGCGGCCCATCTGGACGAGGTGTGCGCCAAGCTCACCGCCGCCGGCATGGACGGCCTGGTCATCGAGGAGGAGGGGGAGTTCCTCCGCTTCCTGGAAAACAACCGGCAGTACTGGGACTATGTGGACCAGGAGCTGCTGGACCGGATGAAGGGGGTGGCCCGGGTCAAGTTCTACGTCACCGACGACGACCTGGGCCGGCGGCAGCTGGCGGACTACACCGATGGGCTTGGTTTCGAGTATACCGTCACCCCCCTGCTGGAGGACGACTGGGCCTACAGCTGGCAGAAATACTATCAGCCCCTGGAGATCGGGACGCGGCTGTACGTGGTCCCCGAGTGGATGCGGGATCAGCCCGTGCCCGGCGGCCGGGTGCCCCTGTACCTGAACCCGGGGCTCACCTTCGGCACCGGCTCCCACGCCTCCAC
>CALWVX010000064.1 GCA_944385065.1 uncultured Oscillospiraceae bacterium
CCACTGCGTTGACGGCAAAGGCGTTGCTGGCGATTTCCGAGTCCTCCCGGGTGCCATACTCGGCGATATAGGCGTTGAGAATGACCGAGCCGTGCTGGGAGATCAGGGTGAAGAAGGCGGCGTCAAAGTAGAAGCTGGGGCCGACCATGGGGTCCATCAGCAGGAACTTGACCGAATAGCTGATCACAAAGATCAGCAGGTAGCGCCAGGCAACCAGACGGACGCTCTCCAGAATCTTGGACGGGTTGTCCAGACGGATGCGATAGCCCACGGTGATGAGAATCAACGTGGAGCTGATGCCGCCCAGCTGAGCGATGGTGTCGATGATGCCCCCGCCCAGACTGGTGGAGGCCACAAAGTCCCGCAGGCCGGACAGCTGGAGGATCAGGGCCAGAAAGACCATGAGAAACAGGGGAGAGAGGAGATTTTTTCCCACCTGGCGCAGTCCGACCTTCTCCCCTTTCAGGTAGATCCGGGCCAGCGGCATGAAGATCAGGCCGACAAACAGCTCATGCCCCACCCCCATGCTGGTGAGAGTGCCCATGTTCTCCATCCCGAACACCGTGGAGAACAGGGGGATGGCCATGAAGCCGAAGGCGAAGGCACAGGGGTAGAGGGGAGCGAACCGGCGGCGGAAGCCGAACAGACGGGCGGTGAGAAAGCCGGCGCCCAGCAGAAGCAGCTGGATGAGAAAGACGCAGGCCGCCAGCCCGAAGTGTTCCGGCTGCAGGTCGAGGCCCATGAAGGTGGTGAAGATGGTGCAGGGGATCAGGAAATCGGAGACCAGCTTGGTGATGCTGCTCACCGCCTCGTCGGGGAAAAAGCGGCGCCGCTGAAGCCAGAAGCCGAAGGTGATCAGCAAGATCACAGGCAATACGTTGCGCATCAGGTCCAGCTGCATGAGACAGGCTCCTTTCTGAACATGGCAGGAAAACTCCGGCCCTGCCGGTCCGCGGGGACGGGGCAGGGCCGGAATCTTGCGGTTCGGAATGGGGAATCAGCGGGACTGCAGGCGCTTCATGACGAACAGGAAGGCCAGCATCAGCAGGATTCCGAAGGGCAGGGCGATGAAGGGCGAGATGACGAAGCCCGCCACAATGTAAGTCACCGCGGAGATGGCAGCACAGGAGATGGCGTAGGGCAGCTGGGTGGACACATGGGATACATGGTCGCACTGGGCGCCGGCGGAGGCCATGATGGTGGTGTCGGAGATGGGGGAGCAGTGGTCGCCGCACACCGCGCCGGCCATGCAGGCGGAGATGCAAATGATGGAAAGGGGATTGTCCATGGGGAAGACGCTCTGGACAATGGGGATCAGAATGCCGAAGGTGCCCCAGCTGGTGCCGGTGGCGAAGGCCAGGCCGCAGCCGATGAGGAACACGATGCAGGGCAGGAAGGCCTGCAGATTCTCGGCATTGGCGTACACAAAGTCACGCACGAAATACTTGGCGCCCAGGGAGTCGGTCATGCCTTTCAGGGACCAGGCGAAGGTGAGGATCAGGATGGCGGGCACCATGGCCTTGAAGCCCTCGGGGATACAGCCCATCATCTCGGAGAAGGACATGGAGCGGCGCACGGCATAATAGATCAGGGCGAAGACCAGACCCACGGCGGAGCCCAGCATCAGACCCACCGAGGCGTCGGAATTGGAGAAGGAGGTGACGAAGTCGGTCCCGGAGAAGAAGCCGCCGGAATAGATCATGCCGATGACGCAGGAGATGACCAGCACAACCACGGGCAGCACCAGATCCAGCACGGACCCCTTGGAGTCGTCGATCTCCTCGTCCAGCATGGCGTAGGGGTTGGGCCCGGAGAACAGGTCGCCCTTCTCCAGGGCGTTGCGCTCGTTGCGGGCCATGGGGCCGAATTCCACCTTCATCAGCACCATGGCGACCATCATGAAAATGGTCAGCAGAGCATAATAGTTGTAGGGGATCGCCCGGATAAACAAGCTCAGGCCCTGGCCGTCCTCGGCGAAGCCGGACACGGCGGCGGCCCAGGAGGAGATGGGGGCGATGATGCACACCGGGGCGGCGGTGGCGTCAATGATATAGGCCAGCTTGGCCCGGGAGACCCGGTGCTTGTCGGTGATGGGGCGCATCACCGAGCCCACGGTCAGACAATTGAAATAGTCGTCGATGAAAATCAGGCAGCCCAGAAGGATGGAGGCCAGCTGGGCTCCCGCCCGGGACTTGATGTTCTTCTTGGCCCAGCGGCCGAAGGCGGCGGAGCCGCCGGCCTTGTTCATCAGGCACACCAGTGTGCCCAGAATGACCAGGAAGATAAGAATGCCCACATTATAGCTGTCGGACAGCTGGGCTACAATGCCGCCGCTGAACACGTGGTTGAGCGTCCCCTCGAAGGAGAAGTTGGAGTACAGCAGGCCGCCCACCACAATGCCCACAAACAGGGAGGAGTACACCTCCTTGGTGATCAGGGCCAGCACGATGGCGATAATGGGGGGCAGCAGGGACAGCGCGGTGTTGTAGAAGCGGCTGGAGGACTGGGTATAGCCCGTGCCGCCGCAGGTCTCGCAGGGGACGGCCTGTCCCTCCTCGGACAGCACCACCCCCACCGTGGCGCAGTCGGGGCACTCGATCATTTTGGTGCCCGGCTCGTCAATCGGACTGGCCGCGAAGACGGTGGTGGCCATGGCCAGGACGATCACCGCCAGGATGAACGCCCGGAATGGCCAGGATCTCTTGATTCTCATGGTTGATTCCCTCCTGAAAAGTTTGGACCCACACACATAGGTCCGGCGCAAAATAACAGCCGTGGACGCGAAGCGCCCACGGCAAAACCGGATGCCTCCGACCGGCGGCCGGAGACCTCTGGATAGCGCTCCACTGGTGTTGTGACAGTCCGGAGGATCTTCTCCCGCCGGCCCAGACCGCCGGCCCAGGCAGGCCGGAGCGATCTTCGGCGGCGCACCCTCTCCCCCGGGACGGCTGCCTGGCCTTGTCCCGGCGTACGCATGAGCGCCGCGCCTCTATCCATATTGTTTCATTTTGATCAGAGTAGAAGTATCGTACCACGCCTTAAGGTGCTTGTCAAGGAAAACTAGCCCTTTTCGCTGTTTTTCGCCTCGGGGGCCTCCATGAAGAAGGTAAAGGTGGCGGTGGCCACCACCTTGTCCCGGGTGTCGCGGATGACGATCTGGATCACAGAGAGTTTCCGGCCCATCTTTTTGGGGGTGGCCTCGCAGAACAGGTCCCCGTAGGCGGGGCGGAGGAACTCCATGGAGCTGGAGCTGGTGACGCAGTTGCCGCCCATGGAGCAGGCGCAGGTGCCGCCCACCGTGTCGGCCAGAGTGGCCATGGCGCCGCCGTGGATCATGCCGTGGGGATTGATGGAATTGGGGCCGGCGTGGAGCACGCCGCGGGCCAGGCCGGGCTCCACATGGGTCAGCTCGATGCCGTTTTCATAGGAGAACTGATGGGGGGAGTTCACGCGGGACAAGACCGGATTGTTTGCGTTTGACATGTTGGAAGATGCTCCTTCGGAAAAATTTTTCTCATTGTATCACAGTTTGCCCCGTGTGGCAATCCCCGAGCCACCAAAGGGGCCGATGTGTCATAGACTGGCTCAGCGGCACTATGTTCCGCAAGCTTGATGGCAGAGGAGGAGTACATCCATGGAAGAAAAGACGACGACCCTTCCCGCGGGGGAGGGGGTGGACCCGGAGACCTTTCGCCGGGTCTGGCAGCGGGTGATGCCGGATCAGGAGAACAGCCCCCTGGAGGTGGACGGGGGAGAGCAGCCCCCGGATGCGGCCCAGCCCGCCGTGCCCACGCCGGAGGGCGGCGTTTCGGAGACACAGCAGCCGGACCTGCCCCCCGTTCCGGCCTGTCCCGAGGAGGGGGAGGGGCAGGAGCCCTCCGCGCCCTGCCTGTGCCAGGGGAGTCCCGCCCAGTGCCTGGGGGAGTCCTCCTCCGGGGAGACCGGGCGGCTGGAGGAGCTGATGCGGATGGCGCGGCGGGGGGCTCTGGCCGGTCAGATGCTGGTCCGCCGGAGCGGCGGGTGCGCCCAGAGCGTGCTGAGAAACCTGACCGCCGACCACCGGCACGCCTTCCGCCGCCTGTCCGCCGCCTATTTTCTCATTACCGGCCGGCGGTTCCGGCCGGAGTGCTCCGGCCCGGTGCTGCCCGCCGACTGGGCGCTGGCCCTCCGGGATCAGTTTCAGTGGGAGCGGAGATGGGAGTTCTGCGCCCGGCAGGGGGCGCAGGCGGCGCAGGACCCCTGCCTGCAGGAGCTGTATGAGGAGCTGGCCCAGGAGGGGGCCTGTCACGCCGGGGCCATCCGCTCGCTGCTGGAACAGATGACTTGACTGGGGCGGCCCGCGGGGGTACACTGAAGAGGAATCACAGGCCGCTGGCCGGAAATGAGGCGCGTAATGAGCAGAGAATTTTATTATCCCTCCGCTGACGGCATCCACGCCATCCATGCCGTGGAGTGGCTGCCCCAGGGAACGCCCCGGGGCGTGGTCCAGATCGTGCACGGAGTGGCGGAGTACGCGGAGCGGTACGAGACCCTGGCGCAGTTCCTGACCGACCACGGCTTTGTCGTGTGCGGCGAGGACCACCTGGGCCACGGGAAGACAGTGACCGACGGGAAATTCGGCTATTTCGCCCCAAAGGACGGGTGGAATCTGGTGACGCGGGACGTGCGCCGGCTGCGGGAGCTGGAGCGGAAGAAGTTTCCCAACCTGCCCTATGTGATGCTGGGACACTCCATGGGGTCCTTCCTGACCCGGACCTATCTGATCCGCTGGCCGGGGACGGTGGACGCCGCCGTTCTGTCCGGAACCGGCCAGGAGCCGGCCCCACTGGTGGCCTTCGGCCGGGGGCTGACCGAGGGCGTGGGGCTGATGCGGGGGCCGGACCATGTGAACGATCTGGTGTACGCCCTGTCCATGGGGGCCTATAATCGGAAATTCCGCCCCAACCGCACCACCGCGGACTGGCTCAGCCGGGACACCGAGCGGGTGGACGCCAACCTGGCCGACCCCCTGTGCGCGTTCCGGCCCACCGTGTCCATGTTCCGGGACATGATGACGGGGCTGCAGCTGATTGGCAATCCCAGGTATGCGGCGCGCATGGACCGCAATACTCCCATTTACTTTATGTCCGGGGATCAGGACCCGGTGGGAGGAATGGGCAAGGGAGTGCGGCGCGTGGCGCGCATGTTCCGAAGAGCCGGCTGCACGGATGTGACCGTGCGGCTGTATCCGGGGGGCCGGCATGAGATGTTCCATGAGCTCAACCGCAGCCAGGTGATGGAGGACCTGCTGACCTGGCTGGACTCCAGGCTGCCCGCCCCGGCGCAGGAGGACTGAACGCAGCCCGCCGGGCCTTTCATGGCCCGGCGGGCCGGTTGTTTTCCGGCGGGTGCGGCGCGGGCGCCTTGTATTCGCCGGCGGAATGCGCTATAATGGGGAGCGAGAGTGGGAGAAGCGGCAGTCTGACTGTCGAAAAAGGGGAAGGTTTTTCCATGCTGGACAGTGTTGTCTTTGCCTTTAACGCCATCGCGCCCATTTTGCTGCTGGTGGCGCTGGGATGGTTTCTGAAAGAGAGAAAGCTCCTCAGCGCTTCCACCATCAAGCAGATGAACACCGTGGTGTTCCGGTTCGGCATCTCCTGTATGATGTTCCGGAATATCTACACCCTGTCCTCGCTGGTGGACATCCGTGTGGACGCCATGGTGCTGGTTCTGGTCACCATAGGGCTGCTCACGGTGATAGGCTGGCTGGAGGCGCAGGTGTTCACCGATCAGCGCCGCCGCCGGGGCGTGATGATTCAGAACAGCTTCCGGAGCAACTTTGCCGTGATCGGGACGACGCTGGCCTTTGCCCTGGGCGGCGAGACGGCCCGGGCCGTGTCCTCCAGCATGCAGGCGCCCACGATCATCTATTATAACGTGATGGCGGTGATCTGCCTGACCATCTATTCCGACCGGCCGGACCGTGCGGTGGACGTAAAAGGGGTTCTGAAACAGATCGCCGTCAATCCGCTGATCCTGGGACAGGTGGCGGGGCTGGTCTGTCTGGCCCTCCGGGAGGTGATCCCGCGCAGCGCCCAGGGGGAGCTGGTGTTTACCCTGAAGGGGAATCTGCCCTTTCTGTACACGGCGGTGGACTACCTGGCCGACATGGCCACCCCCGCGATTCTCATTCTGATCGGGGCCCAGGTGAACTTCAAGGCGGTCGGCGGAATGAAGAAAGAGCTGATCGTCGGCGTGATTCAGCGGCTGATGGCGGCGCCGGCGGTGGGGTTCGGGCTGGCCATCCTGGCCCGGAATCTGGGCCTGATCGCAGTGACGCCCGCCCTGTTCAGCGCCCTGGTGGGCATTTACGGCAGCCCCTCGGTGGCGGTCGCCGGCGTTATGACGGAGGAGATCGGCGGGGACGCCGAACTGGCCCGGCAGTATGTGATCTGGACCTCCGCCTTCAGCATGGTGACGCTGTTCTTCTGGATTGTTGTCCTGCACGCGGCAGGGCTGGTGTAAGAAAAGAACATATAAAATGGGAAACGGGGCCCCTTGCCGAAGGGGCCCCGTTTTTGTGCGCCTGTGCGCCGTGGGCAAGGTTCAGAGCCCGCGCTGTCCGTCAGAGTGCCGGGCGATGTGGTCAGCCAGCTTGGCGTGGTATGCGTCCAGACAGTCAAGGATGGGCTCCGCATCCTGGGAAAACAGCAGATCGGGCAGATAATGGGCCCTCTTTCCCGCCTGCGTCATGGCGCGGGCACAGCCGATGCAGGATACCACGACGTCCTGACACGGCAGCTGCCCGGCCCGCATTTGGATCCGCCGTTCCACCTCTTCGTTGGGGACCAGACCGTAAAAATTGTCGCCGCAGCACACCGATCTGGTGCCGCTGAAGGGGCTCTCCCGGAGTTCCACATGCATGCGGCGCAGGAGGTTTCGGACCGCCCGATGCACCTGGGGCTTGTGGCGATAGCCGCAGGAGTCGTGCACGGAGACGGTCAGCCCCGTGCGATCCGGAAGATCCAGGCGGGGGAGGCTGTCCAGCACCTCCCAGTATGAGATGGTGCGGACGCCCCGGTACAGGGAGCGGAAGCGGCGGTCGCATCCGGCGCAGTTGTTGATGAGAATCGCGCCCTCCTCCAGCTGGGGGTCGTGCCGGCAGCAGGTGGTGTGAAGCCCGATGCAGCTGTCCAGGTTCCGGCGCAGGAGGTCCAGCATCCGGTCCGGGAGCTCCGGCCGGTAGAGGTAGATGGCGCAGCCCGGGTTGAAGTAACACCTGCTCTCCGCCAGATCCCGCGCGGAAATGCTCTCCCGGAGACCGGGAACAGGCTGGGCCGCGCCCACGGGACAGACCGCGGAGCAGGTGCCGCAGTCGATGCACGCGGCGGGAGAGATCTCATAGCTCTCCTCGCCCGCCGTAATGGCGCCGGTGGGACATGCACTTTGACACGCGCCGCACATCACGCAGGCATCGGAAATGGTATAGAAAAAGCGGTCCTCTGTGCCGGCTTGGATGGGGTCTGCCGGCCGGTTCCGGTCTGCTTCGGTCATGTCGGTTCCTCCGTTTTCCTCATTGGTTTCTATGATAAAGGGCGGCGCGTGCGGCCCGGAGCAGCTGCGGCTCGTCGGGTGCGGGATCAGCCCGGACGGCTGAATCCGATACGGCGGCTATTTGAGCATAAAATCCGCCCAGCTTCCGGGGTAGTCCGGCAGACGGGCCTGCCAGTCCAGCAGCCGGTCGAGATACGCCTGCTTTCGTTTTTCGACAGCCGCCGCGCAGTGCTCGATTCCCTCCCGATAGACGATCGCGGTGAGATCGTAGATGGGATAGCCGATCGCGTGTCCGGCGGTATGGACCACGGCGCACGCCTGGCCGACCGCGTGGCACATGGCAATGTCTTCTTTGCAGCTGATCTCCTTGGCAAAGGCGTGGCAGTCCAGAATTTTCCGCTGGGCAAACCTCATTTTGACGGCCCCGGCCGCCCAGGCCCGGGCCGCCTCCAGCGCCTCCCGCGGCCGCGTCTCATCCGGATATTTTTCTTCCAGTCTGCCGACCGTTTCTCCGGCAAAGTCAAAGGCCCACAGCGCCATGGTCCGGTGGTCCTGCTCCTGAAAGAGCAGCAGCAGATCCTGCAGATAGTCCGAATGTTTGGAAAACAACGCCTGATTGCGGCGCTTCAAACGGGCCTGTACTTCCTGGAGCCAGTCCATACGCCTCTCCTCCCGAAATCGATGAAATCATGTACACGGCTGGGTCACTGCAAGCCGAGATGGACGGCGCACTGGTGCAACCTTCATCTCGGCCATTGAAAGCCCCGGCTGGGGGTGCTGCTCTCCACAAGAGGAAGCCGTCAATCTGTAAGGGCTCTCTCAAGATCTGATACTGTAATTAAAGCGTCTCTTTGCAGATATTGGATTTCTTTTAACGCATATCTGTGAGCATCTTCACTGGAACCGGCAACGGCATCTATCACAACCCGGATATGATAATCATGCTGGTGGGCGTCTACCTCTGTGCAATGAATACAAACATCCGTCAGCCCTCCAATTAGATATAGTGTATCGACATGAAGTCCTTTCAGAAGAATTTCTATCTTCTATATCTATTAGGTCTAACAGATGTGTTGGTAATTCTTTTTCGCCTATTAATTCAAGATATTCACTAACGGCACGGCGATCAATCGCAATTTTAAGTTTACCTCTATAACACTTTTAGACAAGCCTATAAGTAATTTCATCATCTACTGGCTCCAGTTCTTTCTCCAATATACAGTGTAAATCCCAAAGTAATTGCTGTTCTTCCTTATCCTGTGTTGTAATCAAATTAGTTTCGTCCCAGCGCAGGATAATTCTGTATAAAGCAAGCGCCTCTCTTTCTGTGAGTTTAATATCCAAAAAACCCCTCCTTTATATAACCTGTGATACAATCCCTCTGCTTATTTTGCGTACAGTATAGCACAACAAACCATATAAATCTATTAGGGTTTTCTTAATTTTTATTTCTCATTGCCCGTCCTGCTCAAGGGACCGGTGCCGCTTGCGGTCTTTCCCCCTCTTCTCTCTGCCTGTCGGCCTCCACAGCGGCATCCGCCTGTTCCGGGCCAAAGACCCGCTTGACCCGTCGATAGTCGGCGGAGCATAAAAAACCACAGGACCCGATGGCATGGGCCCTGCGGATGTTTAATTTCCAATTATTCCCACTCGGCAAATTCAGATATAGTAGGGTGTATTTGAGGTGATTTCGCAGGAAAAACTTTCGCAAATAT
>CALWVX010000065.1 GCA_944385065.1 uncultured Oscillospiraceae bacterium
TCGTGGCCATCGTGGGCTCCTCCGGCTCGGGCAAGTCCACCGCCATGAACATCATCGGCTGTCTGGACGTGCCCACCGCGGGCACCTACCACCTGGGAGGCGTGGACGTGTCCACCATGGACGACGACCAGCAGGCGGAGATCCGCAACAAGATGCTGGGCTTCATCTTTCAGCAGTACAACCTGATCCCCAAGCTCTCCGTGCTGGAGAATGTGGAGCTCCCCCTGCTGTACGCCGGGGTGCCCTCCGCCGAGCGGCGGGAGCGGGCCGTCCGGGCCCTGGAGCGGGTGGGGCTGGCCTCCAAGCAGAAGAATCTCCCCTCCCAGCTGTCCGGCGGCCAGCAGCAGCGGGTGTCCATCGCCCGGGCCCTGGCGGGAAACCCCTCGGTGATCCTGGCCGATGAGCCCACCGGCGCCCTGGACTCCCGCACCGGCCGGGAGGTGCTGGGTTTCCTCAAGAAGCTCAACCGGGAGGGGGACACGGTGGTCCTCATCACCCACGACAACTCCATCGCGGTGAAGGCCGACCGGATCATCCGCCTCCAGGACGGGAAAATCATCTACGACGGGGACGCCCGCGACCCCCGGGCGGTGGTCCAGCCCGGCGAGGCCGGAGAAGCGGATGAGACGCAGGAACAGGAGGTGGGCGCATGAACGCGGGACAGTCCTTCCGTCTGGCCCTCAAGGCCCTGACCACCAGCAAGATGCGCTCCCTGCTCACCATGCTGGGCATCATCATCGGCGTGGCCTCGGTCATCGTCATCCTGGCCCTGGGCAACGGGGTCCAGGGGATGATCGACGAGCAGGTGGATAAGCTGGGCATCAATATGATGCAGACCTACGTGTGGGGCCGGGGAGACGGCTCCACCATGGATCTGGACCCCTCGGACATGTACGACCTGGTGGAGGCCAACCCGGACGTGCTCACCGGCGTGTCCCCCTATGTCTCCTTCCAGGCCACCCTGCGCCACGGAGACCAGAAATTTGACCAGACCCAGCTCTACGGCGTCAGCGAGGTCATGTTCAACAGCGACACGCAGTCCACCATGGATGGGGGCCAGAAGCTGACTCAGGGGCGGTTCCTCTCCTATTTAGACGTGGCCCGGCGGCAGAACGTGTGCGTCATCGGGGCCTACCTGGCCCAGGAGGCCTTCGGGGGGGATGCCCGGGCTCTGGGGCAGACCCTGTCCATCAACGGCACTTCCTATACGGTCATCGGGGTGCTGGACCGGCTGAACACCACCACAGAGATGGCCGCCGGGGGCTCGGACGACCAGATCTACATCCCCTATGAGAACGCCCTGCAGATCATGGGGGCCCGGTATGTGACCCTCTATGTGTTCACCAGCACCTCGGGGGAGACCGCCGCCCAGGCCAAAGCCATCATCGACGGCATGCTCTACGACCACTTCCAGGGGGACGAGGACGCCTACTATACCACGACCATGGAGGAGCAGGCCAACCTCATCAACGCCATGATGGGGGTGGTCATGGGGGTGCTGGTGGCCATCGCCGCCATCTCCCTGCTGGTGGGCGGCATCGGCATCATGAACATCATGCTGGTCTCCGTCACCGAGCGCACCCGGGAGATCGGCATCCGGAAATCCCTGGGGGCCAAGCGCCGGGACATCCGCCGCCAGTTCGTCATCGAGGCGGGAACCACCTCCGCCATCGGCGGCCTGCTGGGCATCGGCCTGGGCTGTCTGGTGGCCATGGGGGTGGGCTCTCTGCTGGGGGCCTATCTGACCGCCCAGATGGGCGGCGGGGCCACCTTCTCCGCCACCCCCACCTTCGGAACGGTGGCCATCAGCTTCGGCGTGTCGGTGGGCATCGGCATCCTGTTCGGCTATCTGCCCGCCAACAAGGCGGCGAAATTGAACCCCATCGACGCGCTGCGGTACGACTAAATTTGAGAGTGGAGAGTGAAAAGTAGAGAGTGGAGATATGGAATTCGCCGGATGCGAATGATTTGATAAATGTCCGGCTTCGCCGGACACCCCATCTTCACTCTTCCCGCTCAACTCTCCACTCTTTCAAGAAAGGTGTTTGGTATGAAAAGACGCATGATAACCGCCCTGCTGGCCTGCTGTCTGTCCCTCTCCCTGGCGGTTCCCGCCCTGGGGGCCCAGGCGGCGGTCTCGGAGGACGAGGCCGCCCAGGCGGTGACCACCCTGGGCATTATGGCCGGGGATGAGCATGGCAATCTGAATCTGTCCGCCCCGGTCACCCGGGCGGAGTTTGTCACCATGGCCGTCAAGGCCAGCCCGGGCGGGGAGCAGATCGGCCAGGCGGCCACCTCCCCCTATCCCGACGTGCCCCGGAGCCACTGGGCTTCCGGCTCTGTGGAAGCGGCGGTGAGCCGCGGTCTGGTGTCCGGCTACAGCGACGGCACCTTCCGCCCCGACCGGCAGATCGGTCTGGCGGAGGGGGTCACCATGGTCCTGTCCCTGCTGGGCTATGGGCCGGAGGACTTTGCCGGAGCCTATCCCACCGGTCAGCTGGCCCTGTACCACAGCCTGAAGCTGGATCGGGGGGTGACCGCTCAGAACGCCGCCGATCCCCTCACCCGCCGGGACGCCATGTATCTGTTCTATAACCTCCTGTCCGCCCCCACCTCGGCGGGCGCCCCCTACATCGAGTCGCTGGGCCACAGCCTGGACGCCTCCGGCCGGGTGGACCTGCTGGAGCTGGTCAACGGGGAGATGGAGGGGCCCGCGGTGGCCCAGGGAAACTGGCAGGCCGCCCTCCCCTTCAACCCCGCCCTGGGAACGGTGTACCGGGACGGCTCCCGGGTCTCCGCCGCCGCGGTGCAGGACTATGACGTGCTCTACTGGAACGCCTCGGTCTCCACGGTCTGGGCCTACTCCCGAAAGGCCTCCGGGGCCATTCAGGCCCTGGAGCCCGACCAGTCCAACCCCACCTCGGTAACGGTGGCGGGCCGCTCCTACTCCATCGAGACCTCCCAGGCCGCCTATGCCCTGTCCGACCTGGGGGACTACGGTCTGGGGGATTCGGTGACCCTGCTTCTGGGCCGGAGCGGCGGCGTGGCCGCCGTGGCCGATGTGTCCGCCGCCGGGGCCGGCGAGCGGGTGGGCATGGTCATTGAGGTGTCCAACCAGCAGTACCCCGACGGGGCCGGGGGGACCTACTCCGCCCAGACCGTCACCATGCTGGCCACCGACGGCCAGACCTATCAGTATCAGACCCGGGGCGGCTACCGGGTGGGCAGCATCGTCCGGGCCGGGTCCTTCGGCCAGGACGGCCAGATCACCCTCCGGGGCCTGTCCAGCAGCTCTCTCAGCGGCCAGGTGAGCCGGGACGGCAGCGAGCTGGCCGGCTACCGCTTCGCCCAGGGGGCCACGATCCTGGACGTGGCCGACGGCCAGGGGGCCGTCTACTTCCCGGAGCGGCTGGCGGGGGTCAATCTCACCTCCGGGCAGGTGCGCTACTACTCCCTGAACAGCCAGGGGGAGATCGACCAGATGATTCTGGAGGAGGTCACCGGCGACATGTACCAGTACGGTGTCCTCACCCGCCGGGAGGAGACCGGAGAGGGCATGTACAAGTTCTACACCTATGTGTATGACGTCGGCGGGGTCCCCTACACCATCCCCAACTCGTCCACCGGATTCCGGGCCGCCGTCGGCCCCATCCAGCTCACGGGAGACCCCTCCGCCCCCGAGCGGATGTACTCCCTCACCAGCGCCGGGGAGGGAACCATCTCAGGCAGCGAGTTCCTCACGGACAACCAGCGCTTCGCCATCTGGGACCAGGCGGCGGTCTACGAGCGGCGGGACGGCCAGTACTACCTGTCCACCCTGGCCCGGGCCCAGGAGGGGGACTTCACCCTCACCGCCTGGTATGACAAGCCCGAGGCCCAGGGGGGCCGTATCCGGGTCATCGTGGCCCAGGAGAACTGAACACAGGGGACCAAGCCCATCAAAAGCTTCTGTTCAGATGGATCCGCCCGAGTTTTGGCGGGGGAGCTCGAGGGGACGGCAGCCCGCCTCGAGTGGGATCAAATGCCCTGAACGCCTTGCTGCGCAAGGCGTTCAGGGAGCGCAGCAAGGACTTTTCCGACAGCCTTTGCCCGCCCGGCACAGCCGGGCGGGCCCTTTCTTGTCTTCCCGCGAAAAAAATGTTACCATGGATGCAATCAAAGTCCCTTCTCAGGTGTGTATCAGACAGAAAGGAGCGAGCGCCATGGCTGATCAGCTCCGGGGGGACGCCCCCTTCACCTACGCGATGGAACACTGCCTGGACACCGTGTACCGGGCTGCCTGCCACCACGCGCCCACGGTCCAGGACGCGGAGGATGTGACCCAGGAGGTCTTCGAGGCTCTGCTGCGCAGCGGCAAGTCCTTTGCCGACGGGGAGCATCTGAAGGCCTGGCTGCTGCGGGTGACCATCAACAAGTGCAAAAATCTCCGCCGGGCCAAGCGCTCCGGCGAACTCCCCCTGCCCGAAACCCTTCCCGCCCCCATTGCGGAGGAGGGCTCGGTGCTGGAGGAGGTGCGCGCCCTGCCCAGGCCCTACCGAAGCGCCATCTATCTGCACTACTACGAGGGGTACACCGCCGCCGAAATCGGGGACATCATGGGGGCCAAGCGGAACACGGTGCTCTCCTGGCTCTCCCGGGGGCGGAAGGCCCTGCGGGAGCGGATGATCGGAGGGTTCGACGATGAATAAAGCGGATTATCTGGCTCAGGTGGAGGGCCTCCACGCCTCCCCGGAGCTGCGGGCCCGGATTGCGGAGCTGGCGGGCACGGTGCGGCCCCGCCGCCGCCTCCGGCCCTGGATGGGGGCCTGCGCCTGCCTGGCCCTCATCGTGGGACTGGGCGTGGGCCTGTACACCGGCCGCATCCCCCTGCCCGGGGGCAGCGGCGGGGGCGGCGCCGGCCACAGCGAGGGCTCCACCTTTCTGTCCTATGCCGGTCCGGTCTTCCCCCTGACTCTGGCGGAGGAAAACGCCCACATCACCGCCCGGCGGGAGGTAACCCTGGACTTCGCCCCCTGGGAGGCGGTGTGGGTGGAGGACCCGGAGTCGGACAGCGGCGGCTATGCCCGGCGCACCACCGATGTTCTGGTCACCGACTCCTATACCCTGACCAACTCCTCTCAGGAGGACCAGACCGTCTCCGTCCTCTACCCCTTCTCCTCCGCCCTGTATCAGCTGGGGAAGGAGCTGCCCGTCCTCCGGGCGGACGGGGCGGAGCTGGAGACCGCCCTCCGGGTGGGGGCCTACTCCGGCGGGTTCGAGGGGGTCTGGAACGGCGCCATCGGCGGCGGCCCGGAGGGCAGCGTCAACCTGGACTACGCCGAGAGCTGGGAGGACTATCAGACCCTTCTGTCCGACGGCACCTACCTACAAAACGCCCTGGGGACAGGACCCGACGTGCGTTCCATCCCGGTAACCGTCTACCAGTTCACCGACCCCTACGGCCCGCCGAAGGACGACGAGGCGGGCATCCCCAACCCCACCCTCCGGGCCTCCTTCGACCTGGACTACGACGAGACCATCATCCTGAGCTGGGGCTTCCACGGCGGCAGCTTCGACCGGGAGAACGGCAGGATGATCCAGAGCTTCTCCATCCCCCAGCCGGGGGAGCCGGACTATGGGGAGGATCTGTACTATCTGCTGGTGGTGGGGGAGGACATTGAGAATCTGACCACCGGGGGCTACGTCACCGGCGGCGCCGACCCGGACACCCCCGCCCTGGAGGGCTGCGGGGTGACGGTGGAGCGGTATGAGAGCGACCTGGACACCGTGCTCCGGGAGCTTCTGGAGCCCTACTGGGAGGGTCAGGAGTGGGAGGATTCCTACGGCAAGGTCCAGTGGAAGGTGGACTTTGAGACCTGGTATCGGGCCTTTCTGGAGTATCTGCTCTCCTACGGCAACCTCTCCCCCGACGCGGCGGAGCGGTACGGCGCCGGCTTGCTGGAGAGCATCGCCGGCGATGTGAGCGTCATCGACCGGGTATGCTGGCTGGAAACCCAGCTCACCGTCCCCGCCGGGGGCAGCGTGGAGCTCACCGCCTCCCTCACCAAGGAGGCCAGCTTCGACTATGGCTGCGCCCAGACGGAAAATCTGGGGGTGTACGGCTACGACCTGGTGACCCGGCTGGGCTCCAACCTGACCTGCACGGCCCAGACCGCCACCCTGCTGGACCGGGGGCAGATCGAGATCGTCCGGCAGAACTTCGGCTTCGACCTGGAAAATGGGATCACCACCGTCCCCCTGGACCCGGGGACCGAGCACTACTACCTGGAGGTCCGCCGGGCCTCCTGAACCGGACAGAGCCGGCCGCCGCGCACATGCGCGGCGGCCGGCTCCTCTCATTCGGGCAGTCTCAGGCCGTAGATCCGGTTGGCATTCTGGAAAAACACCTGCTCCCAGTGCTCCTCCGGCACCAGCCGCTGGACAAACCGGATGTACTCCTCCAGATTGACAATGGGCCAGTCGGTGCCGTACATCACGCTGTCCCACCGGCCCACAGCCGTCAGCCAGGTGGTCAGCAGCCCCGCATAGCCCGCCTGCTCCCGGAAGTAGCGGTCCAGATCCACCCGCCCCTCCAGCAGGCCGGACAGGTCCACCGACACGTTTGGGTTCTTCTCAAACACCGCCGCGGCCGCCTCCAGAAAGGGGTTTCCGAAGTGGCACATGACGAACCGGGTGCGCTTGTGGTCGGCGGCCGCCTCGTCCAGGGCCATGGGGTGGCAGTATTTCAGGTGGGCTCTGGGGGTGGAGGTCAGTCCCATGTGGACGGCCACCGGCTTCTCATACCGGGCGGCCAGCTCATAGACGGGCTCGTACAGGGGATCGGACAGCCATATCCGGTTATAGCCGGGGTACAGCTTCACCCCGCAGCAGCTCTCCCGCTTCAGGTTCTCCTCCACCCGTTCGGCCAGGTCGGGAATCACCCGGTTTCCCCGGCCCAATAAGGTGCTGTCCAGCCCCACGCAGTAGTGGAACAGGTCGCCGGGATACCGGGCGTGGTAGTCCGGGTCCAGACTCTGATTCCCCATGACCACCCCGTGGACCATCCCCAGCTCCCCGTACACCTGCCGCAGATGGTCCCAGTCGTTGTGATGGCCCACCTTCCGGGCCGTCTCCTCCGCCCAGCTCTCGTCGGTGGGAAAGAGGTGCAGATGGGCATCAATGATCTTCAAGGTTTTTCCCTCCTGCCGCTGCTGCAATTCTTCTTTTCTTCCGGGATTGGCCCGCCCCGTCGGCCAGCTGCCGGATCAGAATGGTCGGCGCTATCAGCAGCGCCGCGGTCAGGGCGCTGCCGAAAATCAGGCGCCCTTATTATACCAGCCTTTGGGAGAAAAAGAAAGCCTGTCTCGTCGCCGCCGGCTTCGGATCCCTCGCCCCGCCGCACGCGGCAGGGCTCGCTCCCTCCGCCGCTCCTCCTCTCCCCAACAAAGGCTTCGCCTTTGCCGGGGGCCCCATTTTCCCGCCGCGGCGCATAAAAAATCCCGCCCCCTTCGGGGCGGGATTTGCAGAAACTCTCCTGATGCGCCGATCAGACCAGCTGAATGATCGCCATCTCGGCCGCGTCGCCGCGGCGGGGGCCGATGCGGACCACCCGGGTATAGCCGCCGTTGCGGTCGGCGTACTTGGGACCCAGCTCCTGGAACAGCTTCTTGGCCACGTCCTCCTTGGTGATGAAGGACAGAGCCTGCCGGTAGGAGGCCAGGGTGTTGTCCTTGGCCAGGGTGATCATCTTCTCGGCCACGGGGGCCACTTCCTTGGCCCGGGTGACGGTGGTCTTGATCTGGCCGTTCTCCAGCAGGTAGGTGACCATGGCCCGGAGCATCGCCCGGCGCTGATCGCTGGTGCGGCCCAGCTTACGCTTCTTCTGAGACATGTGAAACACTCCTTATGACCTCGCACGGCGAGATCTGTTTAAAATTCGTTCATTCGGCCCGGAGGGGCCGGGGACACCGACGGGACGCCCTTGAACGTGCGGGAAGCGGAACGTTACATACCTTCCCAGCTGTCCCCGTGAGAGCGCGGCTGTGCGTCTATCCTGCGCGCTCAGTTGTTGTCACGCTGCGGATTGGCCGCATGGCCGGGTCGATAACTCCGCCGACTCCGGGCAGACCCGGTCCGGCCTTCGGCCGTCCCTGGGCTCTGCCCATCCGCTTTGTCGTTATCTCCCCTATGCGTCTATCCTGCGCGCTCAGTTGTTGCTGTCGTCGCTGGCCAGGGACAGGCCCATCATGGCCAGCTTGTTGATGACCTCTTCCAGGGACTTGCGGCCCAGGTTGCGCACCTTCATCATCTCTTCCTCGGTCTTGGAGATCAGGTCCTCCACCGTGTTGATGTTGGCCCGCTTCAGGCAGTTGTAGGAGCGCACGGACAGGTCCATGTCGTCGATGGTCATCTCCATCACCTTGTCCCGCTGGGCCTCGGCCTTCTCCACCACAGTGGACTTGTTGCCCATGGTCTCGCTGAGGTCGGTGAACAGGGTGAAGTGGTCGCACAGGATGCGGGCCCCAAGGCTCACCGCGTCCCGGGCGTCAATGGTGCCGTTGGTCCACACCTCCAGGGTCAGCTTGTCATAGTCGGTGGCGTCGCCCACGCGGGTGTTTTCCACCGTATAGTTGACCTTGCGGACCGGGGTGTAGATGGAGTCCACCGGGATCACCCCGATGATGGACTGGGCGGGCTTGTTCTTGTCCGCCGACACATAGCCCCGCCCATGGGACAGCGTCAGCTCCATGGACAAGGTGGCGTCGGGTCCCAGAGTGGCGATGTGCAGATCAGGATTCAGAATCTCCACATCGGCGTCCGCCTTGATGTCGCCGGCAGTCACCTTGCATTCGCCGGCGGCCTCGATATGGACGGTCTTGGTCCCCTCGCAGTACAGCTTGGCGATGATTCCCTTCACGTTCAGGACGATCTCGGTGACATCCTCCTTCACGCCGGGGATGGTGGTAAACTCGTGCTGGACACCGGCGATCTTGATGGAGGTCACCGCGGTGCCAGGCAGAGAGGACAGCAGGATCCGGCGCAGGGAGTT
>CALWVX010000066.1 GCA_944385065.1 uncultured Oscillospiraceae bacterium
TACGCGTCCGCGAGGAACAAAGGGCTATGCCCGCATGGTGACAACCACCAGCTTCGCTGGTGGATGTGTTCATTGTGGAAACAGGTTAAAAACAGGTTAATTTCAAAAAGTTGGAGTGGTAATTTTTCACCAGCTATGGTATGATAGCAAAGAAAGGAGGCGCGGAAATGAGCATGACGATCTTCTGGCTGATCGCGTTCATCATTTTTGTGGTGGGTGAAGCTGTGACCGTGGGACTGATTGCCATCTGGTTTGCCATCGGCGCCCTGGGGGCCATGCTGACCGCCGCCTTGGGAGGCGGGCTGTGGCTCCAGATTGTGATCTTTCTGATTCTCTCCGCCGTCAGCCTGATGCTGTTCAAACCGTTAAGCCGAAAGTGGATGACCAACCACAAAGCGGCCCGCACCAACGCCGACCGGGTGATCGGAGAGAGCGCGCTGGTGACCGAGGAGATTGACAATACCCGGGCCACGGGTCAGGTGCAGGTGGACGGGCAGATCTGGACCGCCCGCTCGGCCCACGATGTGGTCATCCCGGCGGGCAGCCAGGTGAAAGTGCTGTCCATTCAGGGCGTCAAGGTCATGGTGGAGCGTGTGTGAATTCCGGCGGGAGAGCCGAAGAAAGGGAAGGAGATAAGCTATGGAGTACATTATTCCAACCATTACCATCATTGTCATCGCGATTATCCTGTTTGCGCTGCTGGCCAGTATTGTGCGCATTGTGCCCCAGTCCCGGGCCTATGTGATCGAGTGGCTGGGCGCGTTCCGGTGCGTGTGGGACGTGGGTATCCACTTCAAGGTGCCTATTTTCGAGCGGGTGGTCAAAAATGTGTCCCTGAAGGAACAGGTGGTGGATTTCCCGCCCCAGCCCGTTATCACCAAAGACAATGTTACCATGCAGATCGACACGGTAATCTATTTCCAGATTACCGACCCCAAGCTGTACACCTATGGGGTGGAAAATCCCATGGCCGCCATTGAAAACCTGACCGCCACCACGCTGCGCAACATTATCGGCGATCTGGAGCTGGACCAGTCCCTTACCAGCCGGGACCACATCAACGGGCAGATGCGCTCGATCCTGGACGAGGCCACCGACAGCTGGGGCATCAAAGTCAACCGGGTGGAGCTGAAGAACATCATGCCGCCCCGGGATATTCAGGAGTCCATGGAGAAGCAGATGCGGGCCGAGCGGGAGCGCCGGGAGGCCATTCTCCAGGCCGAGGGCCAGAAGCAGTCCCAGATCCTGGTGGCCGAGGGCGAGAAGCAGTCCGCCATTCTCCGGGCCGACGCGGCCAAGCAGGCGGCTATTCTCCAGGCCGAGGGCGCCAAGCAGGCCAAGATTCTGGAGGCGGAGGCCCAGGCCCAGGCTATTATGAAGGTGCAGCAGGCCACCGCCGACGCCATCAAGCTGATCAACGAGGCCGACCCCAGCGACGGCGTGCTGAAAATCAAGGCCCTGGAGGCCTTCACCGCCGCCGCCAACGGCAAGGCCACCAAGATCATCATTCCCAGCGAGATTCAGGGTCTGGCCGGTCTGGCCGCCAGCGCCAAGACGATCTTCGACACCGAAGACCCCGCGGCCGGCGTCACCAGGACGGGATCCAAGCAGTAAGAAAGCGCAAAAGGCCGCCCCTCTGGGGCGGCCTGAGACTGTCGAAAAGTGGCTTGTCAATTGATTGAAATTGACAAGCCACTTTTTCGTGAGAGGTGTCATTTCCGACGTACATGCCGCCGGAAATGACGGATTCAATTTTATTCCTGCGGGAGGGCTTTTCCTGTGGGGCCCCCGGCCCCGGCGGGCCGGTCACCGGATTTCCTGTTCCAGATCGTCGAAGATGGGCCCGCTGAAAAATTCGCTGATAGGCAGTTCCAGCCCGTCGCACAGCTTTTTGATGGTCACCACCGAGACGTCCCGCCGCCCGGGGTCCAGCATGCTGTACACGGTGGAAGGGGTAACGCCGGACAGGGTGGCCAGCTGGTTGGGGCGGATGTCCCGCTCCCGGCACAGCTGGAGGAATCGCTTGACAACTGCTTCTTTGATACACATCACGCTCACCCAAGATAACAGTAAAATATGATGCGCGTGTGCGTATACGCACTTGCGTATTTTTCGGAAATATGATAGGATAAGCAGGCCCATTTAATGCGCACGGGAATTTCCTGAAATTTTAATTTGACAGGAGACGCTGCCATGGTAAAATGGGGACGAGGCGTTTGTACGCTATCTGAGGAAAGGAAGAGTATCCCATGAGAAAATTTTTCGCACTGCTGCTGGCCCTGGGCATGCTGGGGGCCACTCCGGCCCTGGCCGCCGAGGGGGAGGAGATCCAGCTGGAGCCGATCCCGGAGTGGGCCTATGGTGTGCTGGCGGACGGCTATTCCCTGGGGCTGTTCGGGGATGAAATCTATACCCAGCACAGCCAGACCGTGACTATGGAGCAGCTGGAGACCATGACCCAGGTGGTGGCTGACAAGCTGGCCCTGCTGGAGATGGACACCCGGGCCGCCGCGGACGAGTCTCTGGTCATCGACACCACCCGGGGCGGCGTGGTCAACGCCCTGTACCAGGAGGCGGCCGCCTATGCGTTTCCCGGCGTGGAGGAGGGGGCCGAGGCATTCATGACCTCGGTGGGCGCCCTGGCCGGCGACGGCGACAGCCTGAATCTGGACCGCCCCTGCACCCTGCTGGAGGCGGCCACCATGGCCGACAGCCTGATTCTGAACCTGTATGATCAGCAGAACGCGGGCTCGCTGGGCCTGCTGTGGAAGGCCACCAACGGGGAGGGCAACACCCTGTACCTGCTGGGGAGCATCCACACCGACGTAAACAACACCTACCCCTTCCACAAACAGCTTCGGGACATCATTCTGGATGCGGACCAGGTGACCTTTGAGCTGGACTTCAACGACCAGGCTCAGATCGCCGAGTTTGCCGCCATGCAGGTGTATTCCGACGGCACCACTCTGGCCGACCACATCTCCCCCGAGCTGTATCAGGCCACGGTGAAGGTGGCCGCCCAGCTGGGCATGGATGAGCAGACGATTTCCCAGTACAAGGCCTGGGCCCTGGCCACCTCCTTCCAGTCCCTGGCCACGCTGGACGAGACGACCGGCAGCAACGCCATGGCGGTGGACCTGTACGTCAACGCCAAGGCGGCCAACGCCGGCATCCCCATCGACGCGGTGGAGACCTACGCCTTCCAGGGCGGCATCTTCGATAACCTGTCCCCCGCGTACCAGGAGACTTATCTGGCCAGCGGCCTGCTGATGGCCGTGGACGTGAACACCGTGGACCAGGAGACCCGGGACGCCCTGGTGGCCGTCCTGGGGGAGGAGGCCCTGGAGCCCGCCACTCAGGAGGCCATCCAGGCCCAGGTCGACCAGATCAGCGCCATGATGGAGACCTGGAAGAACCGGGACGTGGCCGGCTTTGAGAAGATCTATAACAAAGAGGCCATCCTGGAGAGCGACGACGAGCTCAACAGCAAGCTCTTCACCGACCGGGACCCCGGCATGATCCAGTACGCCGCCGACTACCTGAGCCAGGAGGGCTCCCACACTGGACTGATGGTGGTGGGCGCCGGACACATGGTGGGCGACACCGGCATCGTCCAGGGCCTCATCGACCAGGGCTATACCGTGGAGGTCGTCCCCAACCCCTGAACTTTCTCAATACATCCCAATCCCGGCCATCTGGCCGGGATTTTTTAACTGCCGGTTAACGTCCGGTCCGATTTTCCTTCCCACCGCTCCGTTGTGCATCGGTGCAAACTCTGGTAGGATAAGGACAGAGAGAAGGAGGGAGCGCCATGAAGCTCAACGAGGTGATCCGCACCCGGCGGCAGGCCCTGGGCCTGACCCAGGAGCAGCTGGCCCAGAAGCTGGGGGTGTCCGCCCCGGCGGTAAACAAGTGGGAGCGGAATCTGAACTACCCGGACATCACCCTGCTGCCCGCCCTGGCCCGGACCCTGGGGGTGGACCTGAACACCCTGCTGTCCTTTCAGGAGGACCTGACCGACCAGGAGATCGGGCTGTTTTTAAACCAGCTGTACGAGATCAGTCAGGAGGCGGGCTGCGGAGCCGCCTTCCAGCTGGCTCGGGACAAGCTGCGGGAGTACCCCAACAGCGATTTACTGGCCTACGAAACGGCGGGCATGCTGGCGGGCGTCCTGGCCCTCCAGCCGGATGCGGACAGCCCGGAGCGGCAGACGCAGGAGGCGGAGGTCTCCGCCCTCTACGAGCGGTGTGTCCGCAGCGCCGATTCTCAGGTGCGGGAGTGGTCCACCTACACCCTGGCCTCCCGCTGTGTGAAGACCGGAGAGCTGGACCGGGCGGAGGAGCTGCTGGATCAGCTGTCCGACACCCACCGGGAGAAGCGGGAGCTCAAGGCCCGCCTGCGCTGGGCCCAGGGGCGGCGGGAGGAGGCCTGGGTCCTGCTGGAACAGGAACTGTTCAATCAGGCCCACGCCATCCAGAGCACCTTGCTGTCCATGATCGACTGGGCTTTGGAGGAGGGGGATCGGGAGCGTGCCCGCACCCTGGCCGACGCCGCCGTCCGCTCCGGGGAAGTCTTTGATCTGTCCGACTACGCGGTGCTCTCCACCCCCTTTCAGCTGGCGGCGGCGGACCAGGACGGCCCCAGAGCTCTGGAACTGCTGGAACGGCTCCTCCACAGCCTGACGGTGCCCTGGGACCTGAGCCAGTCGCCCCTGTACCCCCATCTGCCCACCAAAGAGGCGACGGGGGAGGTTCAGACCGCCTTGATCCCCCTTATTCTGGACAGTATGGAGCGGGACCCGGCGTGCGCCTTTCTCCGTGAGCTGCCTGAGTATCAAGATTTTATAAAGAAATTTAATTTGGAGGAGGGCCGGACGACAGAGAGCGGCGGGTGAGGGGAGAAAATTTTTGACATTTGCGTTAAAACTGCTATCCCTTGTGCTGCAAGAGATAGCGGTTTTAACAGGGGGGATTTTGGGTGGTTTCAGCTCCTTGGAAAGTGCATTTTTCACAAAGATTTCCTGACCCTCTTGATTTTTTCTGACAACGTGCTATACTATGAGCATAAAGATTCCGTTAAGAAACTTAACAAGGAAACAAGGTCTCTGTTAAGAAAACGGAAGGACCCTTTGGGATGGGCAGTCTGCATGGAGGAGGTGTACAGAATGGGTGACATCGGCGGCGCTGTGGTGCTGATTGGCATCGTGGTTGTGGTTGCTGTTTTTGCGGTGCTGAACAGCAGAATGAACAAGAAGTGAGAACGACCTGACCGGGGGCAGGAGAGAGCCCCGGACCGGCAGTTTCATCGTTTGTGTTATTCCTTTTTACCCTTGCAGCGGGCTTCCTGGCGAAGTCCGCTGCGCCTTTTTGTCTACAGAAAGCGGTTTGCAATTTCCTGCTGTGTGTGGTATGCTGGCTCCAGCGTGAGACCGGAATGGGAAAGGGGCAGACCACAAATGACAGAAAAGGAAAAGAGAGATCAGGGCGTGCTGTACGACGCCAACTATGATCTCCGGCTGAAGGCGGAGCGGGACCGGGCCAAGGAGCTGTGCTTTGCGCTGAACCAGCTGCCGCCCTCCCGGGTGGGGGAAAAAGACCGCCTCCTGCGGGAACTGCTGGGGGCGGCGGGGGAACAGTTTGAAATTGTCACCCCGTTCTGGTGCGACTATGGGTATCATATCACCCTGGGAGAGCGATTTTTCTCCAACCACAATCTGGTGATTCTGGACTGTGCCGCAGTGACTTTCGGGACGGACGTGTTCGTGGGGCCCAACTGCGGGTTTTACACGGCGGGACATCCGGTGGATTTTTCCCGGCGGGATCAGGGACTGGAGTACGCCTGGCCCATCACGGTGGGCAGCCATGTGTGGTTCGGCGGCGGGGTTCAGGTGATGCCGGGGGTCACCATTGGAAGCAATGTGGTCATCGGTTCGGGGAGCGTGGTCACCCGGGACATTCCGGACGGATGTGTGGCCGCGGGTAACCCCTGCCGGGTGATACGCCCGATTACGGAGCAGGATGAGGCGAGAGTCTATCACTGGGACAAAATCTGAGAGGAAAAAGAAGAACCGGAGCGCCGCCCCCTGGCGGTGCTCCGGTTCTTCTTGTCATGTCAGGCCGCGGGGGCGTTGATGCCGCCCCTGCGGATAAAGCGGAGGAGGATAACGCCGGACAGCAGACCGGCCAGAAGGGAGGTGGCGGGGAAATTCAGCCAGATACCCGTCAGCCCCAGAGGCCACAGCAGTGCGATCAGAATGACCGGAAACAGCAGGGCGTTGGCTGTGGAGATCAGGGAGGCGGCCAGCGGGCGCTCCAGAGCGGTCATCAGGCTCTGGACGGCGAAGGAGAACCACCGGGTCAGGTAGGTCAGGGCAAACAGCCGAATGGCGGTCTGGGCCACGGCCAGGAAGGAGGCGTCCATGTCGGACAGGAACAGGGCGGTTACCGCGCCGGGGAAGGCCAGCAGCACGACCGCGGCCAGTAGGGAGATGACGGCGGCGGCGGAGAAGCAGTACTTCTCAATGGCCCAGATTCGCTTCCGGTTGCCCGCGCCCAGGTTATAGCTCACCGCGGGCTGGAGGGAGTCGCAGGCCCCATACAGCAGGGGCTGGACCAGACCGTCCACATACATCAGAATCCCGTAGATGGAGACGGCATTTTGCCCGCCCAGCCGGAGCAGCACCGCGTTCATCAGGATGGAGGTGACGCGGGCGGCCACGTTGTTGAGGAAGTTGGGGCTGCCGCAGGCCACGATCTGCTTGATCATGGGCAGAGAGAAGCGGGGACGGCAGAATTTCAGCTGGAGCCTGCCGCGGGCAAAGGGGAACATGGCAATCAACACGCAGATCACCATGCCCAGAGAGGAGGCCAGGGCGGCCGCCCAGATGCCGAAGTCCAGCACAACCAGCAGGGTAAACTCGAGAATCGCGGTGAGAAGGGACATGAAGATATTCAGCCACATGCTCATGCGGATTTTGCCGCAGATCCGCAGGTAGTTGTCCGAGGCAAAGATAATGGTGGATATGGGGGAGAACAGGGCGTATACCCGCAGGTACAGCGTCGCCAGCTCGGCCAGCTCTCCCTCCGCCCCCATCAGAGCCATCAGGAAGGGTGCGGCCAGGAACAGAAGAGCGCCGATCAGCGCGCCTGTCCCCACGATCAGCAGGCAGGCACAGGTGAAAATGTTGTTGGCGGCCTTCTCATCCCCCTGGCCCAGCCGCACGGAAATGGGGACAGAGGAACCCACGCCCACCAGATCGGCTAGGGCGAAGTTGATGATGACAAAGGGCATGGCCAGGTTGATGGCGGCAAAGGCCGCCTCTCCCAGCACCTGTCCCACCAGAATGCCGTCAATCAGCTGGTACAGGGCGGAGGCCAGCATTCCGATGGCCCCGGGCAGGGCGGCCATCAGGAAAAGCTTCCCGGGGGGTGTATTGGCAAACAGAGCTTTGGAGTCCATAGAGTCCTTACTTCTCCTTTTCCGTCAGAATCGTTTCCTGGAAGGCGCGGCACAGATGGTCTGTCATGGCCTCCACCGCCTGAATAAACTCAGGGGAAAACTGCTCCAATGTGCGGGCCATGGCCTCCTCCTCGGCGGCGTAGATCGGCTCCAGAAGCGATCCGGCATAGGCCCAGCCCTGCTCGGTGAGCGCGACCTTCTTTTCCTTGCCCCTGGTCTCGGGCAGAAAGCGTGCGTAGCCGGCCTGGACGCACTCCTTCACCACAGTGTTCACCGTGGTCTTGGGGGTGAGCAGTTCCTGAGACAGCTGCTTTTGAGAGCGGGGGCGGCCGTCGCCCAGCGTGTAGAGCAGGGCGAACATATTCTCATTGACCCCCAGCTTTCGGGCGGCGAGGTAGTACAGGCCGTCCATGCGGTTTGTACAGAGATAGAAGCGGTCCAGATAATCCCGATAAGGGCCCACGGCGGTCCCTCCCATCTGAAAATACGATTTCGTACTGAAGACGCTCCGCTAGTATAGTACGAAATCGTATCAAAGTCAAGGAGGCAACTTCCATAAAAAAAGCACCCTGTCCGAAGACAGGGTGCGCAAAATGCTGAGAAAGGGAAGCTGCTTTATTTGGCAGCCTTGGCGGCCTTGATGGCCTCGATGAGCATGGGGGTGACCTTGAACAGATCGCCGCAGATGCCGTAGTCGGCAATCTCGAAAATGGGGGCGTTCTCGTTCTTGTTCACCGCAATGATGCACTCGGAGTCCTGCATGCCGGCCTTGTGCTGAATGGCGCCGGAGATGCCCAGAGCCACATAGATCTTGGGGTGCACGGTCTTGCCGGTCTGGCCCACCTGGTGGTCGGCGGACAGCCAGCCCGCGTCGATGGTGGCACGGGAGCCGCCCACAACGCCGCCCAGAACCTCAGCCAGTTCCTCGGCCAGCTTGATGCCGCCCTCCACGTCCTTGGAGATGCCGCGGCCCACGGAAACCACCACGTCGGCGCCGATCAGGTCCACCAGCTTCTTGGCGGCCTTCACGACCTCCACCACCTTGGTCTCCATGTCGTCCTCGGTCAGAGCCACGGGGAACTTGATCAGCTCGCAGGCGTCGGCCTTGGCCTGATCAAACTCGTTCTTCTTCATCACGCCGGGACGCACCGTGGCCATGGCGGGACGGAACCGGGGGCAGATGATGGTGGCCATCAGGTGGCCGCCGAAGGCGGGACGGGTCATCTTCAGGTTCCGGTCGTCCTCCTTGATGGAGTCGATCATGTTGGGAGCCAGAGTGGAAGAGGCCCGCAGGAACTCCTTGTACTTGGGCACGTCAATGTCCAGGTGGGTGCAGTCGGCGCACAGACCGGTGTGCAGACGGGCCGCGCAGCGGGGGCCCAGGTCACGGCCGATGTTGGTGGCGCCGATCAGCATCACCTCGGGCTTGTACTCGTGGACCAGATCGCAGATTACCTTGGTGTAGCCGTCGGTGGTGTAGGTCTCCAGCAGGGGATGGTCGCACACATACACCCCGTCGGCGCCGTAGCC
>CALWVX010000067.1 GCA_944385065.1 uncultured Oscillospiraceae bacterium
GTGGTGTCGGACACGGGGGAACCGGTGTCACCGATGGTGGAGGCCGCGGCAATCAGCATGGTGGTGGCGGCCAGGCCCATACCCAGCTCGGAGCACAGAGGCACATACAGCACGGCCAGCACGGGCACGGTGCCGAAGGAGGTGCCGGTGCCCATGACGATGACCAGGCCCACCAGCATCATCACGAAGGCGCCCAGGAACTTGTTGCCGCCGATGAAGGCCAGGGAGCTCTCCACCAGCTCGGCCACGGCGCCGCTCTCGCTGAGCACCAGGCTGAACCCGTTGGAGGCCAGCATCACGAAGGCGATAAAGCCCATGAGCTGAACGCCCTCATCCACGATCTTGTCCATGTCGGACCACTTGACGGCCCGGGTCAGGAACATGATGGCCAGGCCCACGGTTGCGCCCAGGGGCAGAGACTCGGTGAGCAGCTGCACTCCCATGGTGGAGACAGCAGCCACCAGAGCCATCCAGTGCTTATAGCTCATGGTGGTGTCGACCGTGTCCAGGTCCACCGCCACGCCCTCAATATTCTTATACTCCCGGGGCTTGCGGTACAGCACCAGCACGGCAAAGATCAGACCGGCCAGCATGGCCAGGCCCAGGGGCCAGGTGTACTGCCAGACCTCGAACTTGCCGATCTCCATGCCGTTCTCGGTGATGTTGGTGGACAGGATGCCGTGATACAGGCCTCCGAAGCCGAAGGGAATGGTCACATAGGGGGCCCGCAGGCCAAAGCCCAGGGCGCAGGCCACCGCACGGCGGTCAATCTTCAGCTTGTTCATCACGATCAGCAGAGGCGGGATCAGGATGGGGATAAAGGCCACGTGGACAGGGATCAAGTTCTGGGAGAAGCAGGCGAAGAAGGCGATCAGGAACACGAAGGCCAGCCGCTTGCCGCTGACCAGCTTGGCGATCTTCACCGCCAGGATGTCGGACACGCCGGTGTAGCTGATGGTGGCGGCCAGACAGCCCAGAAGGACGTAGGCGATGGCGGTTTCCGGGTCAGTTCCGCAGCCGGAAATGAAATTGCCCATCGTGGTCTTGATGTCCATGCCGGACACCAGGCCGGCCACGATGGAGGCAATCACCAGAGACAGCAGCACATTCACCCGCAGGAAGCAGAGCACCAGCAGGACAATCACTGCGATGACTACTGGGTTTGTCAGGATCATAAAAAAACCTCCCATTCACTCTCACAACAGTTTGATTTGGTTCAGTGCGCGGAACTCTGTCCCCCTTTCCTTTTCAAAATTGATCGGCGGCGAAACCGGCCCAAGGGCAAAAAAAGACCGCGAACGCTGTATCTCGTGGGAGTACTGTCCACATCAGAACATCATCCGGGTTCTTGGTTTCCTGACCGTCTTCACTGGACGGGCACCGCCAATCAAGCTGGCTTTATCATAGCATATTGTTTATGTAAAATCAACAATTTTGATATTAAAATTCCGCAAATTTTGTCGATTATATGTTAAATTAAAGGGATAATATTCCAGTGTAACAGTTTGCGAAATTAGTTTGTCCGCGCAGGAAAAACACTCCTGTTCCCATTGGAGCTGTTTCGCCGGCAGGCAGACGCCGGTTTTGAAAAACGTGCCGGGGCAAAAAGCGCCCCGGCACGTTTCCCGATTCCTGTTGTTTTTTCTTCCGCACGGTCAGAAATAGACATGCTTCTCCGCCGGTTTCGAGGCGGCAATCAGCCTGCCCCGGCGATAGCTGCGCAGAACCGCGGCATCATAATTCAGCGCGTCGTACCAGTCCTTGGCGTCCAGCACCACAAAGTTTGCCTCCCCGCCGGGCCGGATTCCGTACGCATCCCCCAGGTGGAGGGTGCGGGCGGCGTTGGTGGTCACGAAGCGGCAGGAGTTGACAATCTCCTCATACCCCAGCATGTGCCCGGTATACAGCCCCATAAAGACCTGATCCCGCATATTCGCGTTGCCCAGGGGGTTCCAGGGATCAAACAGATCGTCGGAACCGAAGGAGACGTTGATCCCCTCTTCGGTCAGCTCCTTGACCCGGGTCATGCTGCGGCGCTTGGGGTAGGGATCCACCCGCCCGCCCAGGTGCATGTTCACGCAGGGGTTGGCCACAAAGTTCATGCCGGACATCTTGAGAATCCGCATCAGCCGGATCACATAGGCGTTGTTGTAGCTGTGCATGGCGGTGGTGTGGGAGGCGGTGACCATATCCCGCATCCCGGTCTCATAGGCCCGGGTGGCCACGGTCTCCAGCCCCCGGGAAGCCTCGTCGTCAATCTCATCACAGTGGACGTCGATCAGCTTGCCGTACTTCTGGGCCAGCTCAAAGCAGATGTTCAGCGACTCCACCGAGTACTCCCGGGTGAATTCAAAGTGGGGAATGGCGCCGGCGGCGTCCGCCCCCAGCTTCAGGGCCTGCTCCAGCAGCTCCGCCCCCCTGGGATAGCTGAGGATGCCGTACTGGGGGAAGGCCACAATCTGGATGTCCATGAAGTCCCGGACTTCCTCCCGCAGCTCCAGAATCGCCTCCAGCGCGGTGAGCTTGGGATCATTGATGTCCACATGAGTGCGCACATATTGAATGCCGTTGGACGCCTGAAGACGGACGGCGCGGTTCACCCGCTCCTTGACCTCCTCCTTGGTGAGGAAGGGCTTGTACTCCTCCCAGCACTGGATGCCCTCAAAGAGCGTCCCGGTCAGATTCCAGCGGGGCCGGCCGGCGGTCAGGCAGGTGTCCAGGTGCACATGGGACTCCACAAAGGGGGGCAGAGCCAGCTTCCCGGCGCAGTCGGACACGACCTCCTCGCCGGGGCGCGGCTGCAGGCCGGGCCCGATCTCCTCAAACTTCCCATCGGTCACCCGGATGTCCACCGGTTCGTTTCCCTCGCTGAGATACAGATTCTGAAACAGCATGCCGCTCACCTTTTCCTTTCCCATTCAGCGTTTGCTCCGGCACAGTTCCCCCAGGAAGAAGCACACGGCCGCCACGATCATGGCGTTGACCGCCGCGATGCCCCAGGGCAGCAGGTTGGCCGCCACGGCCCCCACCACAATGCCGGCAATATTGAACCAGTTTACGGTCTGCTCCGTCCCGTCCGCCCGGAACTTCTTCCGGTTTTTGAAAAAGTCCAGAATCACAATCACGCCGATGGGGGGCAGCGCGCAGTTGAGGATATTCAGCCAGCCCACAAAATTCCAGTACAGCCAGATGGCCAGGGCGGTTCCGATGATGCCGGAAATCCAGGTGGTGAACTTCATCCTCACCCCGGAGATATTGGAGATGGCCAGGCCGCCGGTATACAGCGCATTGTTATTGGTGGTCCAGATATTCGCCCCCAGCACAATCAGGGCGGGAATGGCCAGTCCCTGGGCGATCATGACATAAAAGATGTCGTCCTTGCCGGTAAAGGCGCCGCCCACAGCTCCAAAGCAGAACATCAGCGTGTTCCCCAGGAAAAAGGCGATGACCGTGGTCCACACCGCGATCCGGTTGTTCCGGGCAAAGCGGATAAAGTTGGGGGTGGCCGTGCCGCCCGAGATAAAGGAGCCGATCACATAGCCGATGCCGGTGACCAGAGAAATTCCGCCGGCGGACTGGGCGAAGATAGCCGCCAGACCGCCGCCGTCCCGGGTGGCGGTCACCATGGAGTAGACGCCCAGCACCACAATCAGGGGGACCGAGATATAGCTGACGATCTCCAGGGCCTTCATGCCCGTGGCGGCGGTGGCGGTCATCAGCAGGCCCGCCGCGATGGTCAGCACCCACTCGTTGACCCCCAGCAGCTCTGCCGCCGGGATGGAAAACATGGCCACGCCCACACCGAACCACCCGATCTGGGTGAAGCCCAGGATGGCGGAGGACAGATACGACCCCTTGGAGCCGAAGGTCCTGCGGCACAGCAGGTCCATATTCAGCCCCGTCTCAGAGCCGATATAGGCCAGGATTCCGCAGTAGGCAGAGAGGATTGCCCCGCCGATGAGGCAGGCCCAGAGAAATCCGGACAAATCCAGCCCGTTGCCCAGCTTTGCCCCCACGCTCATGCTGGCCGAGAAGAAGGTGAACCCCAGCATGACGAAAAACATGTTCCAGAAGCCTTTCCGCGCCGAAGCGGGAACCGCCTCCAGCGAATAGTCGGCATCCACCGGAGATGCCGCTGCGGTCTCTCTCTTTTGATCCCTCATAAACACAGCTCCTCTATTTTTTTGTTGAGAAGTTCCGCTCCCGGCGGGAGCGGCCGCCTGCGCGGCGGGCGGGCCGGAGCAGCTCCGCTGCCTTCCGCTGGCCCCTGCCAGCTACTAAACTATATCATGACCGCCCGCTCCTGTCCACTCTTTTCCGGGACGGCCGCTCCGCTTACAGTCTCAGGCCGCGGAAGCGGTTGAAGCAGGCGAAGATCTCCTGCCGCCGGGGTCTGGCCAGCGCCGGCAGTCCGGCGCTTCCGCCGCACACAGCGGCCAATCCCTGCCGATCCAGAGCCTCCTCCAGCGCGTCCACCACCTGGGTCAGCGTGCGCCTGCCGTCCAGCAGATGCCGCTGCGCATAGAGCAGACAGTAGCCCAGGGCGGTGAGCTGCTCGCTGTCCGCCAGCTGCTCCACATACCGCAGGTCGATGGTCTCCCGGTTCAGCGAGACCCCGTCCATCCCCTGGTTTTTCAGCTTGACCCGGTCTCCCTCCCGCAGTTCCGGCGACGGCGCAGGCCGGCGGTCAAAGTCAGGCCGACTGCCCGGGGGCGGAAGCTGAAGCTCCAGGGGAAAGGCCGCGGCCTCCTGTTTGGCCAGAGCGGTGATGTCCCTCGGCACATACCGGTCCATCTGAATCACCCGGTCGGCCATGTGGAACCAGGACCCGGAGCTGCCCGCCACAATGATGGTGGACACCCCCCAGTTCTCATACAGCTCCCGGACCCGGTGGAGGAAGGGGGTGATGGGCTCCATGTCCCGGTGGATCACCCGCTCCATCAGCTCGTCCCGGATCAGGAAATTGGTGGCGCTGGTATCCTCATCCATCAGCAGCAGATCGGCTCCCGCCTCCAGCCCCTCCACCACATTGGCCGCCTGGGAGGTGCTGCCGCTGGCGTCCTCGGTAGTAAAGGCGGCCGTATCTCTGCCGTTGGGCAGGTGGTTGATAAACAGAGAGATGTCGCTCTTTCGGATGCTCCTCCCGTCCTCCGCCCGAATTTTCACCGCGGAGGAATCCGTGACCACATACTCCCGTCCGTCCCCGGCAATGTGATCGTACACCCCCAGCTCCAGAGCTTTGAGCAGGGTGGACTTGCCGTGATAGCCGCCTCCCACGATCAGAGTGACGCCTCTCGGCACCCCCATCCCCCGCAGTCTCCCCCGGTGGGGCAGGTCAATCTCCACCGCCAGCTCCGGGGGCGTCTGGAAGGGCACCGCCCCCTCCATGGGGCGGCGGGACACGCCGGAGGCCCGGGGCAGGATACTGCCGTCGGCCACAAAGGCGCACAGGCCCAGCTTCGGGAGAGTTTCCCGGAGTACATGCTGGTCCTCCGCCAGATCGGCCACCGCCCGGAGCCGCCCGGGATCCCAGCTCCGGTAAAGCAGAGCGCCCTGGACACACCGGGGCAGCAGGTCAAACAGAATTTTCTCCAGCTCCCGGGCATTGATGGTCCGGCCGTTGGCGGGAAAGCCCACCTCCAGCCGCACCACCAGCCCCCCGCTCCGGGGGTCCAGCTGGCAGGCGGTGCGCTCCAGCACCTCCTGGCCGCAGCGGCTGACCGCAATCAGGCCGCTGTGGCCCGACCCCTTCGCCTGAAAGCTGACCTGGCCGGCCAGCCGCCCGAACTGCCGGGTCAATGCGTCCTGCAGGGCCACCCGCTGACAGGGCAGGCGGTACAGCTCCGGCGGAAAGGCCGCCGTCTTCCCCTCCACCCGGACGCTGAGCCGGGAGGGGGCGGCAAAGGGGTCCCCCTGCACATGGTCGATAGACAGCACATAGCCCGGGAACTGCCAGGCCCCTCTGGTGTCCTTGTAAGCGGGATAGCCCCGCCGGTCGATGCGGGCCAGCAGGGCCTGCAGCTCTTTGGATGTCTGCATCTCAGTTTTCCCCCCCTTATTTCATTCCATAGCGCCGGGCGATCTCCGCCAGCTCCTCCGGCCCCGCCCGCAGGATTTCCTCCTGGTCCAGAAGCATGGCCCCCAGGCCGGCGGCAGCTCCGGCGTATCCCTCGTCCAGCAGTTTCTGACGCAGCGCCTTCGTCTGCGCGTCTGACGTTGACATGTTCGTTCCTCCTTTTACAATCCGACCGCCCAAACCAGCGCATCCATGATAGTCCCTTTTGATTCAGGCGACGATACCGCAGTCCTCCCGCTCCGCTCACAGATCCAGCAGGACGGCAAACACCAGGGCGGGCAGCAGGTTGGCCACCCGGATCTGCTCTTTGCGGATCAGATTGAGTCCGACGCAGAAAATCAGGATGGAGCCCACAAAGGACAGCCGGTCCAGCGCCCCCTGAGAAATAAAGGAGCCGGCAAAGAAAGCCGCCGCCGTGACCGCCCCCTGGAAGATCCCAACGGGCACAGCCGCAAACACGCATCCCTTTCCCTGAGAGGCGGCCATGACGCAGATAATGATGGCGTCCAGCACCCCCTTGGCCAGAAGAATCGAGTAATCTCCCGCCACGGCGTCCTGGATCGAGCCCACCACCGCCATGGCCCCAATGCAGACCGTACAGGAAGCGGACACAAAGGCGGAAATAAAGCGCCCGTCGCCGCCGCTGACGCTCTTTTCCCGCAGCCAGGCGCCCAGGCGGGCCACGCCGCCCTCCAGATTCAGCAGCTCTCCCGCCGCCGCCCCCAGAGCCAGGCTGACAATCATCAGCATCGTCCCCCGGACGGAGAGGGAAGTCCCCTCCACCGTCAGCATGTATTCCAGCGCGCCTCCGGCGCCCAGAAACAAAATCGCCGCGCCGGTGGCCGCCATTAGAGTCTCCCGCATCCGCTCGCCGATCCGGCTCCCGAACAGCAGGCCGAACAGCCCGCCGAACAGAATGCAGGCCACATTGATCAAAGTTCCCAGCCCGGGCATCGCACTCACTCCTCCATTTCTTCCGGCAGCGGCCTGCGCCGGTGCTCCCTGGGCCCCCACTCCGGCAGAGGCAGCCGCTGCATGGCCCCGAAGGCCCTGGCCTTCAGTCCCGGATAACGCCCCTGCAGCTCGTAGATCAGTTCCTTGATCTCCTGGCGCTTGGTGTTTCCGTCGGCAGGGCAGGGGTTCTCCACCACGGGCAGCTCCAGCCGCTGAGCCGTGTGGCGGATCAGTTTCTCCCCGCAGTAAAGCAGGGGGCGGATCTGGGTGATCCCCGTCCGGTCCAGATAGGTCACCGGCTGGAAGCAGGAAAGCCGTCCCTCGAAGATCAGGGACAGGAAGAAGGTCTCCACCGCGTCATCATAGTGGTGGCCCAGGGCAATTTTTTCAAGTCCCCGTTCCTGGAGCACCCCGTGCAGGGCCCCCCGGCGCATTTTGGCGCACATGGAACAGGGGTTTTTCTCCCGGCGCAGGTCAAAGATCACATGGTGAATCTCGCTCTTTTTTAAGGTATAGGGCACACCCAGCGTCCGGCAGTACGCCTCCACCGGCGAAAAGTCCATCCCCGGACGCCCGTCGGCATGCCCCATATCCAGAGTAACCGCCTCCACCTCAAAGGGGACGGGGTAAAACTCCCTCAGCCTGGCCAGGGCGGTCAGCAGCATCAGGGAGTCCTTTCCCCCCGACACGCCCACGGCGATCCGGTCGCCGGGCTGAATCATATCATAGTCCTCCACACACCGGCGCACCAGGGACAGGATCTTGTTCATCCAGACAGCTCCTCTCATACGGAACATTTGGTTGGAAAACGCCTGTTTCAGGTCCTTTTTCAACCGAAACCCGCGATTCTTTTCAGCGTAAAAACAAAAATTGAAATCGAGTATTCAAGAGTAAAGATAAGAATTCAGGAGAAAACAGGAGATAATATCAGGCTTGCTTCTCAAATTTTAAAAAACCCGTTGACACCCGGCCACCCCCGTACTATAATACAAAACGCTCCGCTTGTACAGAGCGGAGACGTATTATTTTCAGAACCAGATTTGGTTGAGATAAGCAGAAGAAAATGGAGGTTTCACCTATGTCCACTTTCATGGCAAACAAGGGAACCATCACCCGCAGCTGGTATGTGCTGGACGCCGCCGGAAAGCCCCTGGGCAAGACCGCCGCTCTGGCCGCTGAACTGCTGCGCGGCAAGCGGAAGCCCGAGTTTACTCCCAACGCCGACTGCGGCGACTTTGTCATCGTCATCAACGCGGAAAAGGCCGTGCTCACCGGCAAGAAGCTGGATCAGAAGTACTACCGCACCCACTCCGGCTGGGTGGGCGGCCTGAAAGAGGTCAAGTACCGCACCCTGATGCAGACCCGGCCCGAGCTGGCCATGAAGCTGGCCATCCGGGGAATGCTGCCCAAGAACACCATCAGCAGGGACTCCCTGACTCGCCTGCACATCTATCAGGGCAGCGAGCACCCGCACGCCGCCCAGAAGCCCCAGGTCTGGGACGCCGAGTAAGAGGAGGATTTGAATCATGTATAAGAGCAAGAAGCCTTATTTCTATGGGACCGGCCGCCGGAAGTCCTCCGTTGCCCGGGTCCACCTGTTCCAGAACGGCACCGGCTCCATCACCATCAACGGCCGCGACATTGACGACTACTTTGGTCTGGACACCCTGAAGCTGATCGTCCGTCAGCCCCTGGTCACCACCGATCAGCTGGGCAAGGTGGACATCGTGGCCACCGTCACCGGCGGCGGCGTCACCGGCCAGGCCGGCGCCATCCGTCACGGCATCGCCCGGGCCCTGCTCCTGAGCAACGAGGAGTACCGCCCCGCCCTGAAGGCCGCCGGGCTGCTCACCCGCGACCCTCGCATGAAGGAACGCAAGAAGTACGGCCTCAAGGCTGCCCGTCGCGCTCCGCAGTTCAGCAAGCGCTAAACTTTATCAAAAGTGGTCA
>CALWVX010000068.1 GCA_944385065.1 uncultured Oscillospiraceae bacterium
GACTGCGTGGAGGACCTGCGGGTCTATCCAACCCGGTGCTCTCAGGATATGATCGACCGGGCGCAGTCCGTCAAAGCCAAGTGCGCTGAGCTGCTGTACGCGTACATTGATGTGGAGCCCGTCACCTTCAACCGGGGCTTCTATACCGTGGATGTGCGGTATTTCTACCGCATCACCGCCGACGCCTTTGTGGGGGCGGCCCGCCCGGTGGAGGTGTGCGGCCTGGCGGTCTTTGACAAGCGGGCCGTGCTCTTCGGCAGCGACGGCGGAGCCAAGGTGTTCTCCTCTCAGGAGGAGAACGGGAACCAGGTCCAGTGCATGCCCCGGACCAGCGTACCCACCGCGGTGGTGGAGGCGGTGGATCCCCTGATCCTCAACTTGAAGCTGGTGGATGTGTGTGAGTGCCGCCCCTGCGACTGTGTCTGTCTGGACATTCCGGAAGGCGTGACCGCCTGCTTCGGCGACGAGCTGGTCATGAGCGGCGATCTCCACCGGCTGTTTGTCACCCTGGGTCAGTTCTCCATCATCCGTATGGAGCGGGACACCCAGCTGCTGATTCCCGCCTATGACTACTGCGTGCCCACCAAGGACTGCAGCTGCGGCGGGGAAGAGCCGGGACAGGAGGACCCCTGCGAGATGTTCCAGCAGGTCCAGTTCCCGGTCAACGAGTTCTTCCCGCCCAACACCATTACCACCACCAGCAGCGCCAGCCAGAGCTGCTGCCGGTAACTTTTATGGACAGCAGAAGTGCCGCCGGCAAGGCGGCACTTCTGTTTGTGCGGGTTCTCCCTGGCAAGGGTCAGATCACCTCGAACAGATGACCTGACACAGGTTCGGTTCCATTACATCAGGGGGGCAAACACCCGCAGGATGCTCCGGTACAGCTGGAGCACGATGTTGAGATGTTTGAACTGACGCAGGGAGACGGGCTGGCTGACTTTCAGCGTGTCCTCAAAATCCGCCCGGATGTCCCGGATACAGGGGGCCTCGCACAGCCACACGCCGTCCTCGAAGTGGAGAAACAGGCTGCGGTAGTCCAGGTTGACGGTTCCCACCGTGGCAAAACGGTCATCCACGATAAAATTTTTGGCGTGAATGAAGCCCGGCGTGTACTCGTAAATCTGGACCCCCGCCTCCAGAAGGGGAGGATAGTGGGCCCGGGTGACCTCAAATACGTACCGCTTGTCCGGAATGTGGGGGGTAATGATCCGTACATCCACGCCGGACTTGGCCGCATTGCACAGGGCCGTGTTGGTGGCCACGTCG
This sequence comes from uncultured Oscillospiraceae bacterium, assembly GCA_944385065.1. GTDB lineage: Bacteria > Bacillota > Clostridia > Oscillospirales > Oscillospiraceae > Lawsonibacter. Next base: position 1,267 of record CALWVX010000068.1, read on the forward strand.
ATAACCAGATAGGGCGTCGTGATATAGATATACTTTTTGGCCTTGGCGATCATGTTCAGATAGACCGCCTGGCCCACCGCCTCCCGGTCCAGGGGGGTGTCTGTATAGGGCTGTACATAGCCGGTCCAGGGCCGCACCTGGGAGGCAGGGGGACGGAAAAAGGAAAAATCCTCGTCCCAGCCGGCCGCGTGATCCCACATGGTCAGGAACATGACCGTCATGGACCAGACCGCGTCCCCCTCCAGCATGATGGCGCTGTCCTTCCAGTGCCCAAAGCGCTCCTTCACATTGATATACTCGTCAGCCAGGTTGATTCCCCCGGTAAAGCCGACTTTTCCGTCGATGATCAGGAACTTCCGGTGGTCCCGGTTGTTCAGGCGCAGGGACATGACGGGCAAGAAGCGGTTGAACACCCGGCACTGGATTCCTTTTTTGACCAGGGTTTCGTGATAATCCCGGGGCAGAGTGAACATGCACCCCATGTCGTCATAGATGACCCGAACCTCAACTCCCTGAGTGGCTTTCCGCTCCAGAATGGACAGGATGCTGTCCCAGAACACCCCGGGCTGGATGATAAAATACTCCAGGAAAATATATTTTTCCGCCTTTTCCAGCTCCTCCAGCATGCGGGGAAAGGCCTTGTCTCCCAGAGAGAAGTACTCGGTTTCCGTGTTGGTGTAAGAGGGACAGTGAGCCCGCTGCTCCAGATAGGTGGCCTGGCTGGCCGCGTCGCCCCCCAGAGGGAGCAGATCGTCGGCCTTGAAATCCTCCTGAAGCACTGCCTCCGTCTTTCGGATCATCCACTGCATCCGCTTTTTGGTGCGCTTGGGCACAGAGCCGCCCCCCACCAGCAGATAGAACACCCCGCCGAACACAGGGAAGGGGAGGATCAGCAGAAGCCAGGCGATCTTATAGCCCGGTTCCATGCGGCTGCAGATGATGGCCAGGGCGGCCGCCACGCTCAGGCCGATGAAAAACCAGTACATTCCCACCGCGTGCTCGGAGAAAAAGTTTACCATCAGGATCAGGAACACCACTTGGGAGAGCAGAGAAGCTCCCACCAGAACCGAGCGGTGGAACAGGATATACAGTATTTTTTTCATAGCGTTCTCCTCTCCGGAGCGGCCCGGTCACGAGACGGGCAGAATGGAACAGCTGATCCGGTCTCCCTCCAGCAGGATCAGCCCATAGGAGGAGCGGCCGGCTCCCGGGTTCAGGACCCACAGGCCGTCCTCCAGCTGCCGGCACAGCGACTGGTGGGTATGTCCGAACAGAAGAATGTCCGCCCGGACCGCCCGCGCGTCGGCGATGGCGGCGTCATAGCCGCTTTTGACGCCCCACAGGTGGCCGTGGGAGAGAAGAATGGATTTCCCGGCCAGCGTGATCTGCTTTTTCGGGGGGAGAGTGGTCCAGCCGTCGCAGTTGCCCGGCACCATGCAGACGGGCAGCCTGGGGTAGGCCCAGGAGAGCTCCTCGGCGTCTTCCAGCAGGTCGCCCAGATGGATGACCTGATCCGGATGATGGCAGTCCACCGCCTGATACATCCCGGAGCGGGAGCGGTGGGAGTCGGAGAAAACCAAAATTTTCAAGGGTGTCACCTCGCGGGGGCTCCAGCATATACTGGAGTAAATCAAAATGGGAGGGATGGACATGGAACCACGCTGTCCGCAGCCGGAAAACCCGAAGGCCAGGCTGGAACGGGAACGGGCCGCCGTGGAGCGGCTGGCACGGTCCGATGACGCCCGGCGGCTCCGGGCACTGCTCCAGGAGGAGAGCGCACAGGTCAATCAGGCCGCCCAGGCGGCAGCCCAGGGCAGCCCCGAGCAGCTGATGGCCATTGTGGACCGACTGGCCCGCTCTGAGGAGGGGGCAAACCTGCTCCGCCGCATCGAGGAGCAGGCAAAACAGGCCGGACTGGACTGAAGCGGTCCGGGACAGGGAGGGAAGGGCGCGCGTGGCGGAACTGGAGGAAAAACTCAATGCCATTCTGGGCAATCAGGAGGCCATGGGGCAGATTATGGCCCTGGCCCGCTCTCTGTCCGGCGGTCAGCAGTCACAGACGGACGAATCCCCGGAAGAGGGAGAGCCGATGCAAGCCGTCCCGGCGGCGGAAAGTGCCTCTGATCTGACTTCCTTTCTGGATCAGCTGGACCCGGACATGATCCGGAAGGGACTGTCCATTGTCCGGCAGGTCCGGGAGGGGGAGGATCGAAACGCCGCCCTGCTGAACGCCCTGCGGCCCTTTGTCCGGGAGGAGCGGCGCGGCCGGCTGGACCGGGCACTGGAGATCGCCCGGATGACCCGGATGATCCGCGCCATGCTGGGGGCGCTGGGAAAGGGGGCGGGGGAGGGTGTATAATCGTTATATCCCGAGCAGTGAGGACTATACCTGGACCCGGGCGGAGGAACCGGAACGCGGACGGGCCGGCCCCCGGCCGGACAGGCGGGGAACCGGCCCGCTGGGCAGGCTCCTGGGGGGACAGGGCACCCTGTCCGCCCTGTGGGATGGAGAAGGGGGAGGCGGGCTGTCCGGTCTGCTGCGCGTCCTCCATCTGGAGAATGTGGACACAGGGGACATCCTGCTCCTGCTCATTGTCCTGTACTTATTGGCGGAGGGAGACGATCTGGACCTGCCCATCGCCCTGGGGCTGGTGCTGCTCCTGGGACTGGGAGAGGACTAGCCGCCGTTCTGGCCCTGGGAGTCGCCCACCGTGTGCAGCTGCGTCCCGTCGGGCAGCTGGAACTGGGCGTTGGCGGGACAGGGGGCCTGGACAGGCGTATAGGCGGTCATGCGATAGACCACCTGGTCGTCCTCCAGCGTCTCGGCGGACACCAGCAGGCCGCTGTCCACACTGACCCAGTATCGGGTGATCAGGCCGGAATCGGGAGATTGGACCTCGACGAAAATACAGGGCAGGTCCCCCCGCAGCTCATAGCCCGCGTCGGTGATCTCCTCCGGGGACAGCTCCACCACCGTCTCATAGGTGGGGATGTGCTGCGCCAGATCGGAGGAACGCTCGTCCGCCGGGGCGGTCTCATACCGGGAAGAGCCCTCGTACCAGTAATACAGCGTATCCGATCCGGTCAGATCGTGGCGGATCACGCCGGAGGGGCGGACCTGACGGCTGTGCGTCCAGCCTCCGTCCGTCCAGACCTGCACCTGGGTGGAGGACGAGCCCCCCTCCCAGATGGTCTCCACCGTCAGTTCCCGGTAATAGCTGTCCGGCCGGGACAGGGTGGCAACCACGGCGGGAGCTGTCTGCGGTGAGACCGACACCTGCTGATACAGCTCCGAGGAGGAGCCGGAGCCGGAGGAGTCGCCCGGGACCAGGCTGGCGTCAGGCAGAACTACCTCCGGGGTGTTCAGCGCGAAGAGGCTGCGCCCGAAGCTGGTGAACATGGCCCCGGCGATCAGCAGGACAATGGCCAGCACAATAATGGTTCGGTTTCGGGGCTCCATGGGCCGCCCTCCTTTGGGTCACAATTCCCGGGCCGTTCCGCCGTCAAAGGGTTCGGGCGGCTGGGACCGGAGGCCGAAGTGCCACTCAATGGCGTCGGCGATGCGCTGACAGGCCCGGCCATCCCCGTAGGGATTGACCGCGTGGGCCATCTGGTCATAGGCGGACTGGTCGGACAGCAGCCGGGAGGCCAGAAGGAAAATCGGCTCCTCCTCCACGCCGGCCAGCTTGACCGTCCCCGCGCGCACGGCCTCCGGCCGCTCGGTCTCTCTCCGCAGGACAAGCACCGGCTTGCCCAGGGCGGGGGCCTCCTCCTGCAGGCCGCCGGAGTCGGTCATCACCAGATAGCACCGGGCCATCAGATTGTGCATCTCATCCACTGCCAGAGGCGCGATCAGGTGGATGCGGGGGTGGCCGTCCAGATACTGATGGGCCGCCTCCTGAACCACCGGGGACAGGTGGACGGGGTAGACCAGCTCCGTCTCCGGGAAGGCGTCGGCGATCCGGCGCAGGGCGTTCATGATATGGGCCATGGGCTGCCCGTAGTTTTCCCGGCGGTGGCAGGTGACCAGCACCACCTTGCGGTTGACATAATCAATTTCGTTGAGAACCTTCTCTGAAAAGGTAAAATCCTTGACAACAGTTGTGCGGAGAGCGTCGATCACGGTATTGCCGGTGAGAAACACGCCCTTGGCGATATTCTCTCTGGCCAGGTTGTCCCGGTTGGTGACGGTGGGGCAGAAGTGCAGGTCGGCGATGGCCCCCACCATCTTCCGGTTCATCTCCTCGGGAAAAGGAGACCACTTGTCATAGGTGCGCAGCCCGGCCTCCACATGGCCCACCGGGATCTTCTGATAGAAGGCGGCCAGGGCCCCGGCAAAGGTGGTGGAGGTGTCGCCGTGGACCAGCACCAGATCGGGGCGGGCCTGTTCCAGCACCTCCTCCACCCCCAGAAGGCATTTGGAGGTGATGGAGGACAGGGTCTGCCGGGGCTGCATGATGTTCAGATCGAAATCGGGCTTGAGCCCGAAGATGTGCAGCACAGAGTCCAGCATCTCCCGGTGCTGGGCGGTGACGCAGCACAGGGCCTCCAGCCCCGGGCGGCAGGAGAGCTCCAGGGCCAGCGGGGCCATTTTGATGGCCTCGGGCCGGGTGCCGAAAATCGTCATGACTTTGATGTTGCTCATTTGTCCGACTTGTCCTCCTCGCCGAAGAAATTTTCGCTGCCAGACAGCTGGGAACGGCCGCCCCGGCGGGACGGGGGAGAGGAGGAACCGCCCCCGTTGTGGTTCAGATACAGCATGGCGGCCACTCCGGCAGCCGCCGCCAGAGCCACCAGAAAGAGCATGGCCCGCAGCACGCCGATGGTGGTGAGCACCACGGCGGACAGGCCCAGAATGGCGGAGATCACATAGAGCATGGCCACCGCCTGTTTCTGGGAGAAGCCCATGTCGATCAGTCGGTGGTGGATGTGCCCCCGGTCCGGGGTCATGGGGGACTGGCCCTTGGCCAGCCGGCGGAGGATGGCAAAGCAGGTGTCGAAGATGGGCAGTCCCAGCATGAGGAAGGGGACGGCAAAGGAAATAATGGTGTAGAATTTGAACAGCCCCTGGATGGACACCACCGCCAGGATGAAGCCCAGGAAGGTGGAACCCGTGTCGCCCATGAAGATTTTGGCCGGATTCAGGTTATAGGGCAGAAACCCGATGCACCCGCCGGCCAGGGCGGCGGTGAGCACGGCCACGTCGGGCTCGGCCACCACCAGGGCGATGACCAGCAGGGTCATGGAGCTGATGGTGGACACGCCGCAGGCCAGGCCGTCCAGCCCGTCGATCAGATTGACCGCGTTGGTGATGCCCACAATCCACAGCACGGTGATGGGGATCTCCAGCCAGCCCAGAACCCAGAAGGGGTTGGAGCTGAAGATGTTGGGGTTGGACAGGGCCTGGATCACATTGCCGGACAGAGCGGCGATCAGCGCCGCCCCGATCTGCACCAGCAGCTTGGGCAGGGCAGGCAGGGCGAAAATATCGTCAAAAATACCCAGGATCACAATGACCACCCCGCCCATCAGCATGCCCTTCAGCTGCGGCGTGAGGGGGAGAAAGATCAGGACGCTGAGCATAAAGCCGAAAAAGATGGCCAGTCCCCCCATCCGGGGAATAGGGTGGTCGTGCATCCGGCGGCTGTCCTTGGGGACGTCCACCGCCCCCACCCGGAAGGCCAGAGATCGGATCACCGGTGTGGTGAGCAGGGCGACCAGAGCGGCGACCGCCAGCGCCGCCGCCGCGACGCCGACCACGGAAAGCTGTATGGTCATAGGGAACTCCTTTATTCAGCGGGCGCGGCTTCAGCGGGCCACAAACCCAATTTTCTTGTATACCTTCCGCAGCGTCTTGTTGGCCATATAGGAGGCCTTTTCCGCCCCGGCCTTGTACACGCTCTCCAGATAGGCCTTGTCCGCCAGAATGCGCTGGGCCTCCTCCCGGATGGGACGCAGGGTCTCCGCCACCGCGTCGCCCACGGCGGGCTTGAAGGCGCCGTAGCCCTTGCCCTCGAATTCGGCCTCGATTTCCGCAAAGGTTCTGCCGGTGACGGCGGAGTAGATGGTCATGAGGTTGGCCACGCCGGGCTTGGCCTGGGGGTCATAGCGTACGCAGCGCTCGGTGTCGCTGTCGGTGACCGCCCGCTTGAACTTGCGCTGGATGTCCTCCGGTTTGTCCATCAGATAGACGGAGCCGTTGGGGTCCTTGTCCGACTTGGACATCTTGCTGGTGGGATCGCTCAGGGACATGATCCGGGCCCCCACCTTGGGGATGTAGGGCTCGGGGATTTTGAACACGTCGCCGTAAATGCCGTTGAAGCGCTGGGCCACGTTCCGGGTCAGCTCCACATGCTGCTTCTGGTCCTCGCCCACGGGCACATAGTCGGGCTGGTACAGAAGGATGTCCGCCGCCATCAGGGCGGGGTAGGTGAACAGGCCGCCGTTGATGTTGTCCTTATTTTTGGCGGATTTGTCCTTGAACTGGGTCATGCGGGACAGCTCGCCGAACATGGTGTAGCAGTTGAGCACCCAGCCCAGCTGGGCGTGGGCGGAGACGTGGGACTGGATGAACAGGGTGTTCTTCTCCGGGTCCAGGCCGCAGGCGATGTACTGGGCCAGCTGCTCCAGCGTCCGGCGGCGCAGGGCGGCCGGGTCCTGCCGCACGGTGATGGAGTGCATGTCCGCCATGAAATAGTAGTTGTCAAACTCGTCCGTGCGGTCCACCCAGTTTTTGATGGCGCCCAGATAGGAGCCCAGGGTGAGATCGCCGCTGGGCTGGATGCCGGAGAGCATGATTTTTTTGGTAACAGTATTCTCGTCCATGATGACGCTCCTTTGCATAGATGGGGCGGGCAGCGGCCCGCACCCATATCATATCATCATATTCTACCACCGAACAGGAGAAATGGCAACAAAAATCGCCGCTCTGGCGAAGAATCCCCCAAAAGCTGCCGATGTTGAGAAAAATGTGCCCGGCGGAAACGCCGCCGCGCTTTTTGCGTCTATAGGGTTGGAACATTTCAAAAGAGCGCCCTTGTCTGGAAGCGGATGAGAGATTAAAATATGGGAGGAAGAAAGGATGAGCGGGATGAGCAGAAGAAGTCTGTGTGCCGGACTGCTGCTGTGCGCCGCGCTGCTCCTGCCGGCGGGGTGAGCCGGGCGGGGAGAGGGCGGAGACTGGCCGGCGGCTCTCATGGCGGACGGTGTGGTGTACGTCTCCACCGGGGAGGAGGTCCCGGCGGAGGTGGCCCCCGGCGTGATTCGGGCCGTGAGCTCTTATACGGATACCATGCCTACCCGGGACGGACAGGCGAATTTTGACCGGGACCTGTCCTGTCAGTACGCCATGACCTCCATGGGTCTGCTGGTGATGCTCGACCATGAGTGGGTGCGGTTTGAGCCGCTGGAGGAGGGGGAGAGCTGAATGGAGGGAAAGCCCTGGTATGTCTACCTGCTCCGCTGCGGGGACGGGACCTTGTACACCGGGATCACCGATGATTTGGAGCGCCGCCTGGCCGCCCACCGGGCGGGAAAGGGGGCCAAATACACCCGGGGGCGGGGGCCGCTGGAGCTGGTCTATACAGAGGAGCAGCCGGACAGGCCGGCCGCCCTGCGGCGGGAGCTGGCGGTCAAGAAGCTGTCCCGGGCGGAAAAGGAGCGGCTGATCGCGGAGGGGAAATAGGAAAAA
>CALWVX010000069.1 GCA_944385065.1 uncultured Oscillospiraceae bacterium
GACCGGGACGGCTATCTGCTTCAGGTCACCGAGCGCACCCATATCGAGCCCGACGGGAAGGATGCCCGATACACCGAGGACGAGGGCAAAACCTGGCATCCCCTTCCGGGGGACACGGTGGTATCCATGAATCTGTGGGGCTTCACCCGCAGCTTTGTGGACGAGGCCTGGGGGCGGTTCCCCGCCTTCCTGGACCGCACGCTCCAGACCAATCCGCTGAAGGGGGAGTATTTCCTCCCAGGCGTGGTGACTCAGCTTTTGGAGGAGGAAAAGGCCCGGGTCAAGGTGCTCCGCTCCCACGACAAGTGGTATGGAGTCACCTATCAGGAGGACAAGCCCGCCGTCATGGCCGCTCTGGCAGACAAGACCGCCCAGGGGCTCTATCCGGACAATCTGTGGGGCTGATCAAAATTTCCTCTTGACAACCGCTGGATTCTTGACTAAAATAAACGACAAGTAAACGCAGTGAAGGGGAAAAAGACGCAAGTCTCCCACTCAGAGAGCCGGCGGCTGGTGCGAGCCGGTGTGTGGAGCTTCCGTGTATGACTGGCCCCCGAGCGGTCCGCCTGAACAGCAGTAGGGCGGGACGGCTGGCCTCGTTATTGGCCGCGGCCTTGTTGGAGGCTATGAGGGCTGTCCGGGTGACCGGCGGCTGAACCAGGGTGGTACCGCGTGAGAACTCTCAACGCCCCTGACTTATGGAAAGTCAGGGGCGTTTTTCTATTCCCTGACGACAGGCCCGCCGCCAACTTCGGCGGAGCGACACGACAAGGAGGACAAAAGCATGAAACCCGGATTCCAGAAGTACATCCCCTTCCAGCCCCAGAAAATTGAAAACCGCACCTGGCCCGACAAAGTCATCACCAAGGCCCCCATCTGGTGCTCCGTGGACCTGCGGGACGGCAACCAGGCTCTGGTGGACCCCATGAACCTCCAGGAAAAGCTGGAGTACTTCCACACGCTGGTGGACATCGGCGTCAAGGAGATTGAGATCGGCTTCCCCTCGGCCAGCGAGACTGAGTACGAGATCTGCCGGGAGCTCATTGAGGGAGGGCACATCCCCGACGACGTGACCATTCAGGTGCTGGTCCAGGCCCGGGAGCATCTGATCCGCCGCACCTTCGAGGCCATTCAGGGGGCCAAAAATGTCATCCTCCATTTCTACAACTCCACCTCCACCCTCCAGCGGAAGGTCGTCTTCCACATGGAGATGGACGGCATCACCAAGATTGCCACCGACGCCGCCGATCTGATCTATGAGATGTCTCAGCCCATGATCCAGGGCGGCATGAACCTGCGCTTTGAGTACTCCCCCGAGTCCTTCATGGGTACCGAGATGGACAACGCCGTGGACATCTGCCAGGCGGTGCTGGAGCACCTCCACGCCACTCCGGAGAACAAGGTGATCCTGAACCTGCCCACCACGGTGGAGAACTGCATGCCCAACCAGTTCGCCGATATGCTGGAGTATTTCATCCGCAAGCTGCCCTCCCGGGAGAGCGCCATCATCTCCCTGCACCCCCACAACGACCGGGGCACCGGCGTGGCCACCGCCGAGATGGGCCTGCTGGCCGGGGCCGAGCGGGTGGAGGCCACCCTGTTCGGAAACGGCGAGCGCACCGGCAACGTGGACATCGTTACGCTGGCCATGAACATGTGGACCCAGGGCGTGGACCCGGAGCTGGACTTCTCCGACATCAACAAGGTGAAGGAGATGTATGAGCGCTGCACCAAGATGCCTGTGGGCGACCGGCAGCCCTATGTGGGCAAGCTGGTGTTCACCGCCTTCTCCGGCAGCCATCAGGACGCCATCAACAAGGGCACCCAGTATATGAAGGAGTCCGGTTCGGAGTACTGGGAGATCCCCTATCTGCCCATCGACCCGGCGGACGTGGGCCGGGAGTACGAGCCCATCATCCGCATCAACTCCCAGTCGGGCAAGGGCGGCGCCGCCTACATCATGGAGCACAACTTCGGCTTTGAGCTGCCCAAGGCCATGCACCCCGAGTTTGGCCACATTGTCCAGGTGGAGACCGACCGGGTGGGCAAGGAGATCACCCCCGAGCGGATCAACCAGCTGTTCCACGAGGAATATATCGACGTGGACGGCCCCTACTATCTGCGCAAGCACGCCTTCCAGGAGACGGTGGACAGCGAGGGCCACTCCCGGGTGGCCTTCCAGGGCACGATCCAGCACACCGATACCATTTTCGAGGTATCCGGCGAGGGCAACGGTCCCATCGACGCGTTCTTCAACGCGATCAAGGGGGAGAAAATGGCCCGGTTCTCCTTCCTGGATTATTTCTCTCACGCCATCACCAACGGCTCCGACTCCCAGGGCGTGGCCTACATTCTGCTGCAGGATCAGCGGGACGGCAGGAAGTACTGGGGCGTGGGCCTGTCCCACAACATCAACCTGGCCCCCCTGCGGGCCATCCTATCCGCCATCAACCGGGCCAAGCGGGCCTGAGCAGTCTCTTCTTCCTCCCTCGCGCCGGCGGGCGCGGCCGATTCGGCCGCGCCCGCTTTTTTTGCCGGCACAGAGAGATTTTCCTTGCGTCTGAGCGAAAAAGTCGGTATGATAGTGGGGCGGCGCCGGGCTCAGCGGCAAGGGTTTTCACCAAATGAAAAATTTTTGGAGAAAACCGGGAACCTTTTTCCCCTTTTCTCGTCAAAGCTTTCGGTACCCAAATCAAAGCTGTCTGCACAGCCCCTGAGAAAAGGAGTTTTGACCATGAAAAAACGTATTTTGACCCTGACCTTGGCTCTCTCTCTGGCCCTGCTGGCCGCCTGCGGCGGCGGAGGCTCCTCCTCCAGCAATCCCTCCGGCTCCGGCAGCCAGGACAACAGCAGCGTCTCCACGCCGGATCAGTCCCAGCCCGACGGCTCCGGGGACACCTCTTCGCCCGATGCTTCCAATCCGGACAGCTCCGCCCCCGACGGCAGTCAGGGCGGGGACAGTTCCTCCACTCCCCTCCCAGACGAGGGGGAGGTCACAGCTTCCCTGTCCCTGAGCAAGAATGACTTCACTCTGTTTACTGCCGGAGCCACCTGGCAGCTGAAGGCCTCCGCCACCCCTGCCGGCGGGACCTTTACCTGGAGCTCCAGCGATGAGAACGTGGCCTCTGTCTCCGACAACGGCACCGTCACCGCCGTAGCCCCCGGCACCGCCACCATCACCGTCACCGACTCCGCCACCGGCCTGACCGCCCGCTGCATTGTGCGCTGCAGCTGGGAGGAGCAGACCGACAGCGGTTCTTCTTCCGGCAGCGGCTCTTCCTCCTCCGGCGGCAGCAGTTCCTCTTCTTCCGGCGGCAGCAGCTCTTCCAGCAGTGTGGACCTGTCCGCCTTTGCCGATCAGGTCATGGCCGACCACCCCTTCGGCATGCTCCAGCTGCTGGACGCCTCTCTGCTGGAAAACCTGTATCCGGGCATGGGCAATGTGAGCACGGAGCAGTGCCTGGTCTACGGCACCATGATGTCCATGAACAACGGTGAGTTCGGTCTGGTTCAGGTCAAGGACAGCGCCGATGTGGACACCGTCAAGGCTATCTTCCAGGCCCGGATCGACGGCATGATCAACGGCGGCGCCTGGTATCCCGAGCCCACCCGGATCTGGACCGAGTGCTCCCGGGTGGTATCCAACGGCAACTATGTGATGATGGTGGTCCACGAGGACTGTGACGCCATCGTGGATGCGTTCAACGCCCTGTTCTGATCCTGTCTCCCTGATGCCCGGGGCGCGGCGGCCCTTCAGTGAGCCGCCGCGCCCTGTCTGTGCCTGAATCCACCAAAGGAGGACCTGCTCATGGTCTTTTCCACCCCCGTCTTTCTGTTCTATTTTCTGGTACTGACCCTGCTGGCCTATTACCTGGTCCCCCGGAGGCTGCGCAATCTGGTGCTGCTGATCTCCTCTCTGTGCTTCTATTACTGGGGAGAGCGCAGCTATACCGTCATCATGCTCCTGTCCACCGCCATCGACTTCACCCACGGCATGCTGGTGGAGCACTTCAAAGGAAAGGGCAAGCTGAAGTACGCCAGGCTGGCGGTGGCCTCCTCCATGTTCTTCAACCTAGCCCTGCTGTTCTTCTTCAAGTACTGGGACTTTCTGGCCTCCTCTCTCCAGTCCATGGGGCTGACCTTCATGCCGGTGCTGGGCATCCACCTGCCCATCGGCATCTCCTTCTACACCTTCCAAACCATGAGCTACACCATCGACGTGTACCGGGGAGACACCCGTGCCCAGCGGTCCATCATCAATTTCGGCACCTTTGTCACCCTCTTCCCCCAGCTGATCGCCGGCCCCATCATCAAGTACAAGGATCTGGGAGACCAGATCGACGAGCGCACCTGCTCGGCGGACAAGTTTGCCTCCGGGGTCCGGATGTTCATGATCGGCCTGGGCAAAAAGCTGCTTATTGCCAACAACGTGGGCATGCTCTGGGAGAGCTATAAGGCTATGGCCCCGGAGGAGCTGACGGTGGCGGGCGCCTGGCTGGGGGTGCTGGCCTTCACCTTCCAGATCTACTTCGACTTCTCCGGCTACTCGGATATGGCCGTCGGCCTGGGCCGTATGCTGGGCTTTGAGTTCCTGCCCAACTTCAACTACCCCTATATCTCCAAGAGCATCACCGAATTCTGGCGGCGGTGGCACATCTCCCTGTCCACCTGGTTCCGGGAGTACCTGTATATCCCCCTGGGCGGCAACCGGTGCTCCAAGCCCCGATGGATGTTCAACCTGCTGGTGGTGTGGGCTGCCACCGGCATCTGGCATGGGGCCAGCTGGAACTATCTGATCTGGGGATTGTACTTCTTCGTCCTGCTGATGCTGGAGAAGTTCTTCCTGCTGAACGTCCTGGACCGGGCTCCCGCCCTGGTGGGGCATGTGTACACCCTGTTCTTTGTGGTGGTCAGCTGGGCAATTTTCGGTCTGGAGGATTTCTCCCAGCTGACCGGTTATCTCCAAGTCATGTTCGGCCTGGCGGGCGCGCCTCTGATCGACAGCGCCCTGGGCTACTACCTGACCTCTTACCTGCCAATTCTCTGTGCCGCCGCTGTGGCCTCCACGCCTCTGGCTGCCCGCCTCTTCCGCAAACTGCCCTCCCTTCCCGCCAGGACGGTTGAGACGGTCCTGATCGTCGCTGGACTGGTGGTGTGCACCGCCTATCTGGTGGACGGCACCTATAATCCCTTCCTCTACTTCCGCTTCTAAAAGGAGGTCTCGCCATGAGCAGCAAATACAGCAAATTCCTCACCGCCCTCTTCTGCGCCTTCATCGGCGGGGTGCTGCTGGTAAGCACCATCCTCCCAGACCGGGAGATGTCCGAGACGGAGAACCGCTATCTCCAGCAGGCCCCCACGCTGAGTTTGGGGAACGTGACCAGTGGCACGTTCATGTCTGAAGCGGAGGACTATACTGCCGACCAGATCGTGGGTCGGGACTTCTGGGTGGCTCTGAAAGCCTGGTGCGAGCGTCTGAGCGGCAAGCAGGAGAACAACGGCGTCTATTTCGGCAAGGAGGACACGCTGCTCAACCGGGTGGACGATCCCTCCTGGGAGGACACGCCCGCCCAGGGAGGCACCCCTTATCAGGAGGGGCTCAACACCCGCCTGGACTATGTGGACGCTCTGGTTGGCAATGTGTCCGTACCTGTGTACCTCGGCCTGATTCCCTCCTCCTCCGCCGTCTGGGCCGACCGGCTTCCCGCCGGAGCCCCCACCGCAGACGAGCTGAGCTACATCAACCAGATGTACTTCTCCACGGGGGCCGGCACCATTGATCTGGCCGGAGCCCTGCTCGCCCACAGCGGAGAGGACGTCTACTACCGCACCGACCACCACTGGACCAGCCTGGGGGCTTTCTACGGCGCCAACGCCATCTTTGAAGCGCTGGGACTGGAACCTCTGAACCTGGATGACTATGAGAAAACCACCGTCACCGATCAGTTCTTCGGCACCACCTTCTCCACCTCCGGGGTGCGGTGGGTCCGTCCCGACTCCATCGACACCTATATTTCCGAAGACGGGGTGAAGGTGACCTCCTGGTTCGGATCCGAGCCCAGCGAGGGCAGCCTGTATGTGGACCACTACCTGTCCGTGAAGGACAAGTACTCCTATTTTCTGGGCGGGCGGCAGCCCCTGTGCGTGATCGAAAGCGACAAGGCCCCTGACGGCCCCAAGGTGCTGGTCATCCGGGACTCTTACTCGGACTCTCTGGCCCCCTTCCTCACCGAGCGCTTTTCCGAGGTTCACCTGTTCGACCCCCGGAACAATCTCAACAGTGTGAAGGATTACGTGGAGCAACATGACATCGACACGGTGGTGGTCCTCTACTCCTTCTCCAACTTTGTTTCCGACCAGAACCTGTTCGTACTGGGCCGATAAATTTGAAGATTTTCCAACAGCAGCCAAGTTTTTCCGGCTTCTTCGCACGAAAACGACAGCGGCCCCCGTTCCGGGGTCCGCTGTTATTTTTCTGCAAGCATCAAAAAGTGATGTTCATTTTTCATCAATTTTTGACTTTTCCTCTTGACATCCGCCCCGTTTTTTTGTAGTATCTGGACTTGCTGGGCTTTTTTGCCAGAGGAAAAAAGCGCTGACTTTCGTTTGAGAGAGGGAGATCATACTACGGCATATCAGCAAATTCCAAGTTGGGAAGGAGATACTCTATGACATTCGAAGTAGTCGATTCACTGTTCACGGTGTCGCTGAACAGTATCGTCACACTGGCCCTGGCAGCTGTTCTGCTGCTGATCGGCGGCGCGATCCGGGACCGGGTGGGCTTCCTCGCCCGCTTCTGCATCCCCGCCCCGGTGATCGGCGGCACCCTGTTTGTGGTGCTCAACCTGATTCTGACCCTGACCGGGGTCATGAAGTTCCAGTTCGACGTCTCTCTGCAGGATGTGTTCATGCTGGCCTTCTTTACCACGGTGGGCATGGGTGCCTCTCTGCGCGTCCTGATCACCGGCGGCAAGCTGTTTATCATCTACTGGCTGGTCAATGTGGTGATCACCGTCCTCCAGACGGGAATCGGCGTTGGCGTAGGCGGTATGGTGGGCCTGGACGCGGCCTACGGCATCGTCTCCGGCCCGGTTGCCCTGGTGGGCGGCCACGGCGGCGCCACCTCTTACGGCGGAACCTTTGAGGATATGGGCTATGCCGGCGCACGGCTGGTGGGCCTGACTGCCGCCACCTTCGGCCTGGTGGTGGCCAACCTCACCGGCGGCCCTCTGGGCCGGCGCCTGATTGAGCGCTATCATCTGACCCCCAGCACCGACGACAACTTCCACGTGGACATCAGCGACTATGAGCAGAAGGAGACCGTGGAGCTCAATTACGACAACGTGATGAAGAACCTGACCGTCCTGTTTGTCAGCATGGCCCTGGGCTCCATGCTGGTCACCTGGATCAGCAACATGCTCAACACCTTCTTTGAGCTGGAGGTCTCCATCCCCACCTATGTGGGCTCCATGTTCTTCGCGGTGCTGGTGCGCAACCTGAACGACAAGTTCAAGTTCTATCAGTTCAGCCTGAGCTTCAACGACAGCGTGGGCGACGTGGCCCTGGGCATCTACCTGAGCATGGCCCTGATGGGCATGAACCTGCTGGACCTGGTGGGTCTGGCCGGGCCGCTGCTGATCGTGCTGTGTGTCCAGTCCGTGTTCCTGATCCTGCTCACCTACTTCGTCATCTTCCGCATTCTGGGGAAGAACTACGACGCGGCGGTCATGTGCGCCGGCCTGATCGGCCACGATCTGGGCTCCACGCCCACCGCGGTGGCCAACATGACCACCATCCAGTCCCGCTACGGCCCCTCCAGAAAGGCTATGATCATTGTTCCGATCATCGGAGCCTTCCTGATCGACGTGTTCTACCAGCCCTTCGTGGTCTGGTTCATCAGTGCCTATGTGCCCAATCTGGCGGCATAAGGCTTCTCTCTGAACCATTCGCAAGCAACTCAAGCTCAGCACGCAGCTGATTCCAGCACTCTCTCCCAATCCACACGCAGCAAAACGGGGGCCCGCCAGCCGGCGGGCCCCCGTTTTTTACTTGCATTAACCAGAAACGGCTGCAATTACTCCAAAACCACCGCGTCGTCCTGCTCGAAGGCGGAGGCGCTGTAGTAGCGGGTGATGGTGCCGTCGTCGTTGGTCACAAAGCTGAAGTGCTCCATGAAGTCCCACAGAATGGGCATCTCATAGGGGCTGCAGTTGTGAGAGCGCAGCGTGGTGAAGCCGTACTGGACCACGGAGATCCCGTCGGCATTCTCCCAGGCGTACACATTGATCCGGCCGTCCTCATAGGAGGCGTCGGAGTCCTCGGCAGTCCCCAGGTCGGTATCCACCACACCGTTGACTTCGAACAGATAGTTGATCCACTCCTGGGTGTCCTCGGAGTTCCACAGATCGGGCATCAGGTTGCCCAGGTCGGCCTGACCCACAATCAGGAAGTCGGGAATGGCCTCTCCGGTGCCGGCAGGCAGACCGCTGTCATCACTGGGTGCCGTGATGCCGGAGGTGGAGCCGGCGGCGGCGTAAAACTCAGGATTGGTCAGCGCAAAGCCCTGGGTAGCCATGGATCCGGCGGACTGGCCGGAGCCGTAGATCCGGGTGAAGTCCAGGTCGGCGTAATTCCCGTTGATCTGCTCCTCCAGGATGGTGATCAGGGAATTGTAGAAGATGTCGGAGTCGGCGTGGGACACGCTGCTGGGGCTGGCGCTGTAGGTCTCGCACACGAAGGCCAGGGCGATGCCCTCCTTCTCCGCCAGCTGCCACCAGAGGGTGGAGTCCATGAAGATGGAGTCGGTCTGGCTGTTGCCGGGATAGATGATCAGGATGGGCAGCT
>CALWVX010000070.1 GCA_944385065.1 uncultured Oscillospiraceae bacterium
CTGGACAAGGAGTGCAAGCCGGAGACCATCTTCGCCTCCAACACCTCCTCCCTGCCCATCACCGACATGGCCCGGGGACTGAGCCACCCCCTGATCGGGATGCACTTCTTCAACCCCGTGCCCAGCATGAAGCTCATTGAGATCATCCGGGGCATCAACACCACCGACGAGACCTTCCAGTTCACCTATGACCTGGCCAAGTCCCTGGACAAGGACCCGGTGGAGGTGAAGGAGTCCCCCGGCTTTGTGGTCAACAAGCTGCTCATCCCCATGATCAACGATGCCATCGGCCTGGTGGAGACCGGCGCCGCCAGCGTGGAGGACATCGACAAGTCCATGCGGCTGGGGGCCAACCACCCCATGGGCCCCCTGGAGCTGGGCGACTTTATCGGTCTGGACGTGTGTCTGGCCATTATGGAGACCCTGTACACCGAGTTCGGCGACTCCAAGTACCGCCCCACCTATCTGCTGAAGAAGATGGTCCGGGGCGGCCGGCTGGGCCGCAAGAGCGGCCGGGGCTTCTACGACTACATCAAGAAATAATTGTCTGAAGCAATGCCGTCGCTTTTGTGCCGCTGTGCGGCGCAAAGGTTCTTGCTCCCCTCGCCCAGGCTCAGGCGGATTTTTGTTCCGCAGCGGTTTTCAACAGACGGAAGCGCCCCCACCCGGACCGGTGGGGGCGCTTTGTCTGTCCCAGCAGCGGCGGCCTCCTCCGGGGCGCCGCTGGCCTTCTATTCACTTTCCGCCGGGGCTGGGACCAGCTCGGGGGCGATGGCGTGGAGCCCCTGCTGAAGCCCCTCGGCCGCGATCATGCCCGGGGCGTACAGCCGCACATTCCCCTCTTCGTCGATGAAGTAGGTGTGGGGGAACCCCGTCACGCCATAGGCGGTGATCCCCTGATAGTCCAGGTCGAAATAGACCGGCAGGGTATAGCCCTCCTCCTCCAGATAGGCGTCCGCCTTCTCCCGGGTCTCTCCCCGCATGGCGTCCCCCACGTTGAGCATGATGAACTGAATCTCCTCCCCATAGTCCTCATAAGCGGCCTGGAAATCCGGCATCTCCGCCACACAGGGCGGGCAGGTGCTGGCCCAGAAATTGAGCACCGCCGGGCGGCCGTCCAGCAGGTCGGCCAGCTCCACCGTCTCCCCTTCCGGGGTCTCCATGGGGAAGGAGGGGGCGGGGACGGAGGGGGCCTCCTCCTGGCTGCTGTCGGCGGCGGGGGCCGTGATCTGCCCCTGCCCGGCCAGCCGGGGATAGAGAAGGGCGGCCGCCCCCAGGATGACCGCCAGAGCGGCGGCCAGAAGCACCAGCGTTTTTTTGCTGTTCATCTCCATCTCCCCTTTCTCAGGTCAGTTCGGCCAGAAAGCTGCCCATGGTCCCGGTGGCCATGAGCACGCCCACCACAATCAGCAGTACGCCGGAAATCAGGTTGATGATCCGGTAGTGGGCCTTCACCCACCCGAAGGCGCTTTTCAGCGACTGGATCAGCAGGGCGCTGGCCAGAAACGGCACCCCCAGCCCCAGAGAGTAGCACAGCAGCAGCACAACCCCCTGCAGGGCGGATCCCTGCTGGGAGGCCAGCAGCAGGGCGGACCCCAAAAAGGCCCCCACGCAGGGGGTCCAGCCCACGGCGAACACCAGTCCGAACACCAGGGCGGAGGCAAACCCCGTCTCCCGCCCCCCCTGGAGCAGCCCGCCGCCCCGGAACAGCTGGAAGCGGAACACCCCCAGGAAATTCAGCCCGAACAGGATAACCACCAGTCCGCTGACCAGGTTGACGGCGGTCTGGTACTGGCGCAGGAAGGAGCCGATGGTGCCGGCGAAGGCCCCCATGGCCACAAACACCACCGTAAAGCCCAGCACAAAGCCCAGGGCGTTTTTCAGGGCCGCCCGGGGCCGCTCCTCCGGCCGGCCGCCGGCGAAGTAGGACAGGTAGATGGGCAGCATGGGCAGCAGGCAGGGGGAGATGAAGGTGACGATTCCCTCCAGAAAGGTGATCAGATAGGTCATGGCGCGTCCTCCTGTGAAATATCCGCAGATTGCTTTCAGGATACCGTCCCGCCTCGGCTGTGTCGGTGACCAGGTCACAGGAGCCGCTTGCTTTTTCTCCCCCGGTCAGGTATGATAGGGGCACAGACATGAAACACTGATGAGAGGAGGAGCGCTTATGGAGCCGATACTGGAATCCCTGTCCTTCTGGCCCCACCTGACGGCCCCGGAGCGGGAGCGGGTGGAGCGCTCGATCCGGGCGGTCACCTATGAGGCCGGGCAGATGATCTGGTCGGGGGAGTCGGACTGTCTGGGGGTGCTGATGATCCGCTCCGGGGTGGTGCGGCTGTTTCTCTCTTCCGCCGACGGGCGGGAGGCCACCATCGCCCGGCTGGCCGGAGGCGAGGTGTGCGCCCTGACCGCCGCCTGCGTGCTGCGCACCACGCAGTTCAACATCCGGGTCCAGGCGGAGGGCCGGGTGGAGGGGCTGGTCCTGCCCGCCCTGTGCCTGTCCGGTCTGGTGGAGAAAAACCTGTATGTGGAGAACTTCATCTACCGGGAGGCCACCCAGATGTTCGCCCAGGTGACCGAGGCGGTGGAGCAGCTGCTGTTCTGCACTCTGGAGCAGCGTCTGGCGGTCTATCTGCTGGACGAGTCGGCCCGGCTGGGCACCGACACCCTGAAGGTCACCCAGGAGCAGATGGCCCAGGCCATCGGCAGCGCCCGGGAGGCGGTGACCCGCACCCTGAAAAAGCCGGCCTTCGCCGGGGCGGTGGAGCTGTTTCGGGGCGGCGTGCGCCTGACTGACCGCAAGGCCCTGTACCGGCTGGTCTCCGAGACCTGATTTCTCCTCTCCTCTGGAAATTATTTCTGCCCGTGTCCCCCTTTCCCATTGACAAATTCTCAGCGGACTGATATACTAAATGCAGCATTAATAGGAATTACTCGCATTAATTTGGCGACGTTCCATCCACACCAAAGAATCAAAGGGAGGGTTTCTCATGCCTGAATTGAAAGGAAGCAAAACCGAACAGAACCTGTGGACCGCCTTCGCCGGGGAGTCCCAGGCCCGGAACAAGTACACCTACTTCGCCTCCAAGGCCAAGAAGGACGGCTATGTGCAGATCTCCAAGATTTTCGAGGAGACCGCCGCCAACGAGAAGGAGCACGCCGAGATCTGGTTCAAGCTGCTGGACGGCATCGGCACCACCGCCAAGAACCTGGAGGTCGCCGCCGAGGGCGAGAACTACGAGTGGACCGACATGTACGCCACCATGGCCAAAGAGGCCAAGGAGGAGGGCTTCGACCACATCGCCTTCCTGTTCGAGGAAGTGGCCAAGATCGAGAAGGAGCACGAGGAGCGCTACCGCAAGCTGCTGGCCAACGTGGAGGGCGGCCTGGTGTTCTCCCGGGACGGGGACATGATCTGGCAGTGCAGCAACTGCGGACACATCCACGTGGGCAAGGAAGCCCCCGAGGTGTGCCCTGTGTGCGCCCACCCCAGAGATTATTTCCAGCTCAAGGCGGAAAATTATTAAACTGCTGCAAAAGCGGGGCGGTCCTCCGGGCCGTCCCGCTTTACATTTTCGGCCGGAATTCCGGAATAGGGCTTGCTCTCCGGGGCAAAATAGACTACAATGGGCACTCGGCGGCCCCAGGCCGCCCAAGAGAGAAGAAATTGGAGGTCTTTGTGTCCATGGAAGAGAAAAAGCCCAGGCTCGGCCTGCTGCCCAAGCTCATCATCGCCATCGTGATCGGAATCCTGTTCGGGCAGTTTCTGCCCGTGTGGTTCTGCCGCATTGTGGTGACCGCGTCCAGTCTGTTCAGCACCTTTTTGTCCTTTATCATCCCCCTGATGATCCTGGCCTATGTGACCATGGGCATCGCCAATCTGCAAAGCGGCGCGGGAAAGCTGCTGCTGGTCACCGTCTGCCTGGCCTACGCCTCCACCCTTCTGGCCGGTTCGGGCTCCTATTTTGTGGCCTCCACCCTGTTCCCCAGCTTCATGAGCCCAGACGCCCTGGAGCAGATCGCCGCCACGGCGGACAGCTCTCTGGAGAGCTATTTCAGCCTGGAGATCCCTCCCCTGCTGGACACCCTCTCCGCGGTGGTGCTGGCCTTTGTGCTGGGTCTGTGCCTGTCCACCCTCCGGGGCAAAACCATCGGCGACACCCTTTACAACGCCATCCGTGATTTCTCCGGCATCATCGACCAGGTGCTCCACTCGGTCATCATCCCCCTGCTGCCCCTGTACATCTGCGGCACCTTCACCAATATGACCAAGTCCGGCCAGACCTTCGCCATTCTGGGCATCCTGTGGAAGGTGTTCCTGGTGGTCATCCTCATGCACCTGGTGTGCATCCTGCTGCAATTCCTGCTGGCGGGAGCTGTGGGCGGGAAAAATCCCTTTGTCCTGCTGAAAAATCAGATCCCCGGCTACACCACCGCCCTGGGGACCCAGTCCTCCGCCGCCACCATTCCGGTGAATCTCCAGTGCGCCGCCGCCGACGGCATCTCCGAGGAGATCCGCAGCTTTGTGGTCCCCCTGTGCGCCAACATCCACATGGCCGGCTCCATGATCACCATCACCGCCTGCGCCACCGCCGTGTGCCTGATGAACCAGATCCCCGTCGGCCTGCACACGGTGGTCCCCTTCATCATGACCCTGGGCGTGGCCATGGTGGCCTCCCCCGGCGCCCCCGGCGGCTCCATCATGACCGCCCTGCCCTTCCTGTACATGGTCTTCGGCCCCGAGGCCGGCGACGTGAACGGTCCCATCTGCGCCATCATGGTGGCCCTGTACATCACCCAGGACTCCTTCGGCACCGCCTGCAACGTGTCCGGGGACAACGCCATCGGGGTGATTGTGGAGACCATCTATCAGAAATTCATCCGCCCGGCGTCCGCCCGGGCGGCCCGGTGAGAGGAGTTTTCCCATGCCCTTCATCAGCGTCTTCGACGTGCTAGGGCCCAATATGATCGGCCCATCCAGCTCCCACACCGCCGGAGCGGCGGCCATCGCCCTGCTGGCCCGCAAGATGATCGCGCCCCCCATTGTAAAGGCGGAGTTCACCCTGTACGGCTCCTTTGCCAAAACCTATCAGGGCCACGGCACCGACCGGGCCCTGCTGGGCGGGCTCATGGGCTTTGAAACCGACGACACCCGCATTCGCAATTCCTTTTCCCTCGCCCGGGAACAGGGGCTGGCCTTTCAGTTCACCCCCTGCACCACCGAGACGGAGCTCCACCCCAACACCGTGGACATCCGCATGGAGAACGCCGCCGGTCAGGTCATGACTGTCCGGGGAGAGTCCCTGGGGGGCGGCAAGGTGCGCATCACCCGGATCAACAGCGTGGAGGTGGACTTCACCGGCCAGTACAGCACCGTCATCGTGGTCCAGCAGGACAAGCCCGGGGTGGTGGCCCACATCACCAAGGTGCTCAGCGACAGCGGCGTCAACATCGCCTTCATGCGCCTGTTCCGGGAGGCCAAGGGCCACACCGCCTATACCATTGTGGAGTCCGACGGCCGTCTGCCCCAGGGGATCGACGCCCCCCTCCGGGACAACCCCAATGTCCAGGACGTCATGCTCCTGGAGCCGTAAGGAGGGACCAAACTCATGGATTTCAAATCCGCGTCCGAGCTGCTGGCCCTGTGCCGGCAGGAGCAGTGCCCCATTTCCGAGGTCATGTGCCGGCGGGAGTGCGAGCTGGGCGAGACCACCCGGGAGGCGGTGAACCGCCGCATGACCCGGGTGCTGGAGATCATGCGGGACTCGGCCACTGTGCCCCTGGAGCATCCATCCAAGTCCACCGGCGGGCTGATCGGCGGCGAGGCCAGACAGCTCCATGACCACGCTGCCGCCGGCCGGGCTATCTGCGGAGAGGTGCTTCAGCTGGCCATGACCTATGCCATGGGGGTGTCGGAGGTCAACGCCTCCATGGGCCTCATCGTGGCGGCCCCCACGGCGGGTTCCGCCGGGGTGGTGCCCGGTCTGCTGCTGGCCCTTCAGGACTGCTATCAGCTCTCCGGCGGCCGCCTCGTGGACGCCCTGTTCAACGCCGGGGCGGTGGGCTATCTGGCCATGCGCAACGCCACCGTGGCCGGCGCCGTGGGCGGCTGTCAGGCCGAAGTGGGAGTGGCCGCCGCCATGGCGGCCTCCGCCACCGTGGAGCTGATGGGCGGGACGCCGGAACAGTGCCTGGACGCCGCCTCCACCGTGCTCATGAACATGCTGGGGCTTGTGTGCGACCCGGTGGGCGGTCTGGTGGAATACCCCTGCCAGAACCGGAACGCCGCCGGGGTGGCCAATGCCCTCATCGCCGCCGAGCTGGCCCTTGCCGGGGTGCGGCAGCTGATCCCCTTCGACGAGATGCTGGCCGCCCTGTACGCGGTGGGCCGGCGCATCCCCATCGAGCTGCGGGAGACCGCTCTGGGCGGCTGTGCCGCCGCCCCCTCCGCCTGCGCCGCCTGCGGGCGCTGCGGCTGATTTCCGGACCCTTTCATGCAAAAAGGACCGGCGCTGACGGTTCAGCGCCGGTCCTTTCCATTTTCCTGTTCAGGGGACCGCTCTCAGCCCTCCACCGCGGACAGGGCGGACTCCAGGTCATTGGCCACCACCAGCATGACCGTGTTTCCCCTGCAGGCGATGCCGGCGTTCTCCAGCTTGGGAATCTCGGCGGGGCGGTAGTCCTCGTTGGCGGTAATCTGTCCCTGGACATAATCCTCCAGGGCCTTCTGAGCCTGACCGGCCTGTTCCTCGCCGGAAAAGACCAGCACGGCGGCCTCCTCGCAGGTGGCCCCGGAGGAGCGGAGCACCGCGCAGTCGGTCAGATCTTCCCGAACCAGGCCGTAGTCGGCCAGCCGGTACAGGGCAAAGGCGGTGTCCCCGTCCACCTCCTCCAGCGTCTCGGAGAAGGCGCCGGCGTCGGCCATCGCCTGAACCTGATCAGGGGAATAGGGCTCCTCCCCGCCGCCCGAGCAGGCGGTCAGGGCCAGAGCGGTCAGCAGGGCCAGAATCAGGCCGGTAAATTTTCTCATGTCTCCAGGCTCCCTTCCCCCGCCGCTGCGGCGGGATACAGCGTGTCATAGTCCACCGTGTGGGTTTTCAGATACTCCAGCCACCGCTGGCAGTATTCCTTGGTCAGATGCACCCCGTCGTGGCTGCCCTCGGCCGGAAGGGAGCCGCTGTCGTCCACAAACTCGGAGTACAGGTCCAGATAGACCACCTGTTTCTCCTCGGCCGCCTGCTTCATCAGATCGTTGTAGACCCGCAGATGCTCATTGGTCAGATAGGTGCGGCCGGTGGAGGCGGCAATCTGCTCCTCGTTCAGGGGGATGAGCCCCTGGATATAGATCACGGCGTTGGGCTGAATGGCCCGAATGCTGTCAATAGCCTGACAGTAGCTGTCATAAAAGCCCTGATCGTTATAATAGCCCAGCTCGTTCACGCCCAGGGAGAGATAGACCTTTCCGTACTGCTCCAGCGCCAGGGCCTCCAGCAGCGTGTACTGCTCCCCGCCGATGGTCAGGGCCTTTTTCTCCCCCAGCTTGAAAATGGACAGACCGTTGGAGGTCAGGTTCTTGCCGGTTCCAATGCCGCTGTAAATCATGAAGCCGTCGGTGCGGGAGTCGCCCACAAAGGCGGCGTCGTCAAAATAGCTGTTGTCCACCGCCTCGCTCTCCGGGACCGGCTGGGAGAAATCATAGGGTGTGCTCTCCTCCTCCGGCTCCTGGGGGGATTCCGGGACCTGCGTCCCCTGATTCTCCTCCCCCGCGGAGGCAAAGGCGGGCTGGGACGGCTGAAGCTCCGCCCAGGACTGTTTGTCCGTCCCCTCTGCCGGGGGCGGTGTGACCTCCCCCTGGGCGGGAGGCCGGGAGACAAACCATCCCACTGTCAGTACAAGCGCCAGGGCGGTCAAAATCCCCGCCCCAAAAACCAATTTCCGGCGGCCGGACGCTCTCCTCCGCCTGCGCCGGCTGTAAGACCGATCATAATCGTAAGACATAGATCCTCCTGTTGTCTGTGACCGGACGAGACGAATTCCGCCAAACCCAGTCGAATTCCGGTTCGGATTTCAGAATAGCACATTTGCGGAAAAAATCAAGTTACGAATCAATAACAAATTGTTACAGTTTCCGCCCCGCTTTTAAAAAAGTATCCCGCCGGAATTCCGGCGGGATACAGCTTGCTAAAAAAGCCCTCCTGCAAGGAGTTCCGGCGCCCGCAGGCGACGGAATCAATTTTAATCCGTCATTTCCGACGACATGTGCGTTGGAAATGACACTTCTCGCGAAATTTTTGTCGACAATTTCGCAAGAAATCGAGGCGAAAATTTCGTGCAGCCTAACTCGAAAAAGTGGCCTCGGCCACTTTTTCGACAGTCTCAATCCCGCCGGAAATCCGGCGGGATGAAACATGATCAGAATATACGCCAACGGGCCCGATTATCCCCGTACGGCGGCCAGACGCTGCTCCGGGATATAGGGCCGCAGGACGGGCAGACGGGGCAGGGCGGACAGCAGCAGCTGACCCAGAATCACGCAGGCGGCCAGCTCTCCCACCCCCACGGTGAAGGCGTTGAAGGCGTAGGCCGCGCCGAAGCCGGGGCCGAACCCGGTCTGATACCAGGCCAGCTCCGCCCCCACAATGGCGGCGTTGCACACCACCGGCGGCAGGGAGGCCAGATAGCGGTTGGGCATCCGCCGGGTCAGCCAGCAGGCCAGCAGGGTGGCGGCGGTGCCGAACACCATGTCCAGGGCATAGGG
>CALWVX010000071.1 GCA_944385065.1 uncultured Oscillospiraceae bacterium
ATCGGCTTTATGATCACCCTGACCATCATGGGCACCATCCGGGAGATCCTGGGCTCCGGCACCTGGATGTCCGGGCTGGACGGTCTCTTCCCCTTCCTGCCCGAGGGCTTTGCCATTCAGGTCCTGCCTGAGAGCATCGATCCCTTCACCATCATGACCAGCGCCCCCGGCGGCTTCTTTGTCTTCGGTGTGATGATGGCGGCGGCCACCTGGCTGACCACCCGCCCCAAGAAGGTCAAGACCTCCGCACCCGCTGAGGCTGTGGAAGGAGGGAATGCGTAATGTCTCCTCTGCATCTTGCCAGTATCTTCTTTACCATGATCCTGGTGGACAACTACGTGCTGGTTCAGTTCCTGGGTATCTGCCCCTTCCTGGGCGTGTCCAAGAAGCTGGACAGCGCGGTGGGTATGTCCCTGGCCGTCACCTTCGTCATGGTGCTGGCCACCGCGGCCACCTGGCCCATTCAGACCTTCCTGCTGACCCCCGCCAATCCGGACGGTACGCTGAAGTGGGACATGGGCTATCTGCAGACCATCGTCTTCATCCTGATCATCGCCGTCCTAGTGCAGCTGCTGGAGAGCATCCTGAAGAAGTTCATTCCCGCCCTGTACCGCTCTCTGGGTGTGTACCTTCCCCTGATCACCACCAACTGCACCATCCTGGGTGTCACCGTGCTGAATATCGACAACGGCTATGACTTCCTGGAGAGCGTGGTGTGCGCCGCCGGCGCCGGCCTGGGCTTCCTGCTGGCCATGGTGCTGTTCTCCGGCGTGCGCCGGAAGGTGGAACAGGCCGTCACTCCCAAGTGCTTCCAGGGTCTGCCCATCACGCTGGTTTCCGCGGCGATCACCGCTCTGTCCTTCATGGGCTTCGGCGGCATCGTGGAATCCACCTTCGGCGCGTAAGACAGGAGGGAGAGTAGGAAATGAATCCGATTTTAATGGCAATCATCCTGGTCACGGTGATCGGCCTCATCGGGGCCATCATCCTGGTGGCCGCCTCCATCTTCATGTATGTCCCCGTGGATGAGCGGGTGGAGCAGATCACCGGCGTCCTGGCCGGTGCCAACTGCGGCGCCTGCGGCTGTGCCGGCTGCGCGGACTACGCCAAGAGCATTGTGGAGGACGGCAACGCGATCAACAAGTGCATCCCCGGCGGCGCCCAGTGCGCCTCGGCCATCGCTCAGATCATGGGCGTGGATGCCGGGACAGTCACCCCCATGAAAGCGGTGGTGGCCTGTTCCGGGACTTGTGACAAGACCTCCAAGCGCTATGAGTTCCAGGGAATCCAGAGCTGCCAGGCCGTGAAGGGCCTGTACGGCGGCGACGGCATGTGCCAGTACGGCTGCTTGGGCTATGGCGACTGTGTGAAGGCCTGCGCCTTCGATTCCATCCACATCAAGGACGGCATCGCCAAGGTGGACTATGAGAAGTGTACCGGCTGCGGCATGTGTGCCGCAGCGTGCCCCAATTCTGTCATCAGTATCGTGCCCGAGCACAAGCGCAAGCCCGTGGTGCTGTGCCAGAACAAGGACAAAGGCGCTCAGACCCGCAAGGCCTGCACCGCCGGCTGTATCGGCTGTATGAAGTGCGCCAAGGCCTGCCCCAAGCAGGCCATCACCGTGGAGAACAACGTGGCGTATATCGACCAGTCCCTGTGCGTGGGCTGCCAGCTGTGCGTCAAGGAGTGCCCGGTGGGCGTGATCCATGTGCCTGCCGCCATGTGATCAGCCTGATCAGAAATCAAAACAGAAAACCGCCGCCCCGGACTATTCCGGGGCGGCGGTTTTGTGGAAAGGAAAGGGGGCTAGGAGGGAATCCGATCCCGCAGCCAGCTGGGCAGGGTCCTGGCTTTGACGCTGGAGACAATGCCCATGGCGGCGAAGAGGGTGATAATGGATGAGCCCCCGTAGCTGAAAAAGGGGAGGGTCAGTCCCATCACCGGCAGAACATACAGGCACATGCCCACATTCAGGAAAATCTGGATGAACAGCATCCCCGCCATCCCCATGCACACATAGGCGTCAAAGGGGGAGCTGGCATGCCGGCCCACCCAGATGCACCGCAGCACAACAGCGGACAGCAGCAGCAGGAGCAGCAGACAGCCCACCATCCCCAGCTCCTCGCCGCACACGGCGAAAATGAAGTCGGTATGCCGGGCGGGGAGAGCGTCGCTGTTTTCCGCCTGGGTCTGGGTGCCGTTGAGGTAGCCCTGACCGAACAGCTGGCCCGAGCCGATGGCCAGGATGGAACGGGTCTGCTGAAAGCCATACCCCTGAGGGTCCAGACTGTGGTCCAGCACCACCCGGAAGCGCATGATCCGGTAGTCGTCCATCAGGCCGGACTCCGGCAGGAAAAACAGGCAGAAGATCAAAACCGCCGCGACCACGCCGCCGCCCACCAGCAAAAACCACCGCAGCTTGACTCCGGCGGCCCAGGACATAAAAGCGAAGATCGCCGTATAGACCACGCACATGCCCATGTCTCCGCAGACCAGGGCGATCAATCCGAGCATGAAGGCGGCGTAGCCCCCGATCTGCAGCAGGGCGGGCAGGGAGCTGATGTCCCGGCCGCCCTCCTGAATGCGCCAGATCAGATAGGCCAGCAGCAGCACATAGGGCAGCTTGTCCACCTCGTTGGGCTGGATCTCCATGGGAAAGCCGGGGATGTCCAGCCAGTTCAGGTTGCCCATGTTGTGATCGGTGCCCAGAGGGGAGAGCAAAAGCAGAATGAGGACCACGCTGCCTCCGAACACCAGCTTCCAGTGCTTTTCCAGAAAGAGCTGAAAGTCCACAAAGGTAAAGAGCGCGTAGGCAATCACCCCCAGGGCGATGGCCGCGCACTGGACGATCAGCGCCCGGTTGTTGTCATTATAGCGGGTGGCCGAGAAAATCAGGAGCAGGCCGTATCCGCTGGACAGCAGGCACAGGGTCAGCAGCACCATATCTCCCTTTTTGATAAATTCCCGCACGGGGGAGAACAAAACGGACAAGGCCTCACCTCCGATCGAAAAGCTGTCGCTATATTTTAGCACATTTTGCTGGAAACGCAAACCAAATCGTGGTATAATCCCCTGGTATGGATGAAA
Source organism: uncultured Oscillospiraceae bacterium (assembly GCA_944385065.1). GTDB lineage: Bacteria > Bacillota > Clostridia > Oscillospirales > Oscillospiraceae > Lawsonibacter. The sequence continues at coordinate 3,088 of CALWVX010000071.1, forward strand.
ATTTTCTGTGAACAAGGGGGAAGGCTTGTGCCGGAGCAGCAGTTTCTCTCCAGCAGCCCAGAGGAGACCGAGGCAATTGGGGCCCGGTTGGCCCGGGTCCTGAGTCCGGGGGATGTTGTGGCCTTTTCTGGAGACCTGGGGGCGGGAAAGACCGCTTTTGTCCGGGGACTGGCCCGGGGATTGGAAATCAGCGGGCGGGTGACCAGTCCAACCTTCACCATTGTCAATGAGTATGAGGGGGGAAGGCTGCCCCTGTTTCACTTTGACCTGTACCGCCTGGGCTCTGCCGACGAGCTGTTTGACATCGGCTGGGAGGACTATCTGGCCCGGGGCGGCGTGTGCGCCGTGGAGTGGAGCGAGCGCATGGAAGAGCTGCTGGAGCCCGACGCGATTCAGGTGGACATCCGCCGGGGTATGGAGAACGGGCAGCGCATCATTACGGTGAAGGGGGTGTCCCTGTGAATATTTTGGCCCTGGAGGCCTCCGCAGGCCCCTGCTCCGCGGCCCTGTGCCGGGACGGAGTGCTGGCGGCCCAGTCCTGGCAGAACAGCGGGCTGACCCACAGCCGGACCCTGCTGCCCATGGTGGACAGCATGCTGAAAAACTGCGGCGCGTCCCTGGACGAGGTGGACGTGGTGGCGGTGTCCGCCGGCCCCGGCTCCTTCACCGGGCTGCGCATCGCCGTATCCACCGCGAAGGGCTTGGCCTGGGGGCGGGATCTGGACTGCGCCCCCTGTTCCACGCTGGAGTCCATGGCATGGCCTCTGGCCCATTGGGCGGGCAGACTGATCGTGTGCGCCATGGACGCCCGGCGCAGGCAGGTGTATAACGCCCTGTTCCTGGCCACGGGGGAGGGGCTGGAGCGCCTGTCTCCCGACCGGGCCATCTCCCTGGAGGAATTGGGCGCAGAGCTGAAAAATCACAATTTTCCGAAAATAGTCGTTGGAGATGGAGCGCTGCTGTGTTATAATAGCCTGCGAGATCAGATCTGCGACCTGACCCTGGCCCCGGAGCATCTGCGCCTGCAGAGCGCCTGGGGCGTGGCGAGGGCCGCTCAGGAGCTGGCCGCCCGGGGTGAACTGGTCAAGAGCGGCGAGCTGGTTCCCGTATATCATCGCCTGTCTCAGGCGGAACGGGAGCGGCTGGAGCGGGAGCGGAGCGCAACAAACGGAAGGGGTATGTAACTATGTTTGACGAGAAAGTACATGTGCTGGACCACCCTCTGCTGCAGCACAAGCTGTCCATTCTCCGGGACGAGCGCACCGGGGTGAAGGAATTCCGGGAGATCGTCTCCGAGGTGGCCGCGCTGGAGTGCTACGAGGCTACCCGGGATCTGCCCCTGGAGGATGTGGTTATCAAGACCCCGGTGGCCACCGGTACCTTCAAGCATCTGGCGGGCAAGAAGCTGGCCATCGTTCCCATTCTCCGGGCCGGTCTGGGCATGGTGGACGGGATTCTGAACCTGATTCCCTCCGCCAAGGTGGGACACATCGGACTGTACCGGGACCCGGAGACCCACAAGCCGGTGGAGTACTACTGCAAGATGCCCACTGACATTGCCGAGCGGGACGTGATCGTGCTGGATCCCATGCTGGCCACCGGCGGCTCCGCTTCCGCCGCCATCACATTCCTGAAGGGCTATGGATGCAGGCATATCAAGCTGATGAATATCCTGGCCGCCCCGGAGGGAATTGAAGTGATCCGCCGGGATCACCCGGATGTGGAGATTTATGTGGCCGCCGTGGATGAGAAGCTCAACGAGCACGCCTATATTGTGCCCGGGCTGGGGGACGCCGGCGACCGGATTTTTGGGACAAAATAAAAAACCGCCGATCAGACCGGCAATCTGCCCTGCGGCAGACCATATACAAAATCAATATGTCTCGCGCTCAGGCCGCCGGGTTGAGCGCAGGGCGTCCGCTTTCCCGCCGTTAGGCCTGAGCAGGTGGGAAACCGGGCGCCTCTTTGTGTGAAATGAGGAGATACCAATGGAGCAAAATCAGATCCGGAGCAATTTTTTCCGGTATACCTCCCAGAACATGCTGGGAATGATGGGGCTGTCCTGCTACATTCTGGCCGATACCTACTTTATTTCTCAGGGCTTGGGCGCAGACGGCCTGACGGCTCTGAATCTGGCCATCCCTTTCTATAATTTTATCCAGGGACTCGGCCTGATGCTGGGCATGGGCGGAGCGACCAAATTTGCGCTTCTGCGGGGGCAGGGCAGCGAGGACGAGGCGCAGAGGGCCTTCAGCCGCTCGGCCGTGCTGGCCCTTCTGACCTCCCTGATCTTTGTCATCCCGGGACTGCTTTTTGCCGACCAGATGAGCACGCTGCTGGGCGGCACGGGGGAAGTTCACGGAATGACGGCGACCTACCTCCGGGTGCTGCTGACTTTTTCGCCGGCCTTTCTGCTCAACAACGTGGTGCTCTGCTTTGTGCGCAATGACGGGGCGCCGAGACTGGCCATGACCGCGATGCTGGGAGGAAGCTTTTCCAACATCGTATTGGACTACATTTTTATTTTCCCCTGCGGGATGGGAATGTTCGGCGCGGTGTTTGCAACCGGACTGGCCCCGGTCATCAGTCTGGTCATCCTGTCCGGTCACTTCAAAAAGCGTACCCTCCGCTTCCAGCGCGAGGGACTGACGCTGCGGGGTTCCGGCGAGGTGGCGCTGCTGGGCGCGCCCTCGCTGATTTCCGAGATGTCCTCCGGCCTGGTGCTACTGCTGTTCAATTTTATTATCCTGGGACTGGCCGGCAATCTGGGCGTTGCGGGCTACGGCGTCGTGGCGAATATCTATCTGGTGGTCATCGCGCTGTTTACCGGTCTGGGTCAGGGAATTCAGCCGCTGGTGAGCGCGGCCTGGGGGAGCGGAGACAAAAAAACGACCCGCGTGGTGTACCGCTACGCTCTGATCTTCGCGGTGACCCTGGCCGTGGTGGTCTATGTGGTCTCGTTCTTCCTGGCCGACCCCATTGTGGCTGCGTTCAACCGGGAGGGCGATCCGGACCTGCAGGCCATTGCGGTCCGGGGGCTGAAGCTCTACTTCACCGCGTTCTTCTTCTCCGGGTGCAATGTGGTGACGGCGGTGTTCTTTTCTTCTCTGGAGCGGCCGAAGGCCGGGTTTGTGGTCTCGATTCTCCGGGGATTTGTGCTGATCGTTCCGCTGGCCCTGATCCTGTCCCGGATCTTGGGAATGGACGGGGTGTGGCTCAGCGCCCCGATGACCGAAGCGATTACCACCCTGGTTGCCATCGTGCTGTATCGGCGGATGAGCAGAGAGGGGCAGACGGAGAAGGCTTGACAAGCCTGCGCTTGCGTGCTATATTGACGTTAACTTGAAAGAAGGGCTGGTGGGAAGATGCGCAAGTTCCCTTGCTGACACCATGACAGATCAAATGGATGGGCCGCGGAGACGGGGCCCGGGTCTTGTCGTGTGTCGCAGGAGGAATTGCGCAGCTTCCCACCTTTGGCAGTCTGAGCGGAGTTTCGGCTCCGCCGCGCGCTTTGCCGCAGGAGGGATGGTTACCTCCTGCGTTTTTTTGCGCGAAGCGACAGGAGGAGCGACATGTCTCAGATTACCGTATCCAATTTAGAATTTACCTATGAGGGAGACTATACCCCCGTATTTGAGGGGCTGAATCTCCAACTGGACACCAGCTGGAAACTGGGGCTGGTAGGGCGGAACGGGCGGGGCAAGACCACGCTGCTGCGGCTGCTGTCCGGAGAGCTGGAGGGGAGGGGAACCATTGGAACAGACTTCCCCTGTCTCAGGTGGCCCCGGCCGGTGACCGATCCCGCCCGGCCGGTCCGGGAACTGGCGTTGGCCGAGGTTCCGCCGGAGGAGGAGTGGCGGCTGCTCTGGGAGCTGTCCAAGCTGGGACTGGAGGAGGAGACGCTGGACCGGCCCTTCTCCACTCTGAGCGGCGGAGAGCAGACCCGGGCGCTGCTGGCGGCCCTGTTTCTCCGGGAAGATGTCTATCCCATGATTGACGAGCCCACCAACCACCTGGACGCCCAGGGGAGAGAGCTGGTGGCCGACTATCTCAAAGGGCTGGACCGGGGCTTTCTGCTGGTCTCCCATGACCGGGCGTTCCTGGACCGCTGCACCGATCATACGCTGGCGCTGAATCGAACGGGGCCGGAACTGATCCGCGGGAATTTTTCAGTCTGGTTCCGGGAGAAGGAGGCGCGGGACCGGAGCGAGCTGGCCCAGAACGAAAAGCTGAAAGGGGAAATCCGCCGCCTGGAGCAGGCCGCCCGGCGGACAGAGTGCTGGTCCGACCGGGTGGAGCGGAGCAAATACGGAAGCGAAAACTCCGGACTGAAGGTGGACCGGGGATTTGTGGGCCACAAGTCGGCCAAAATGATGAAGCGGGCGAAGAGTCTGGAAAATCGCCAGCAGAGTGCCATTCAGGAGAAAACCGCCCTCCTGCGGGACCTGGAGCGCGCGGACGACCTGAAGCTCTTTCCGCTGGTTTACCCGGGCGGCCGGCTGCTGGAGGCCCGGAATTTGTCCGCCGCCTTTGACGGCCAAAGGGTCGGAAAACCGGTTTCCTTCTCTCTGGAGCCGGGCGGCCGGCTGTGCCTGGAGGGTGGGAACGGCGCGGGCAAGACCAGTCTGCTGCGCCTGATCCTGGGGGAGGAGGTTCCGCACGAGGGGACGCTGCGGCGCTCCTCCGGTCTGGTGATCTCCTATGTGCCCCAGCACTCCGACCATCTGAGCGGTCCCCTGCAGGAGTGGGCGGAGAAACAGGGGGTGGACCGGACGCAGTTTCTCACCATCCTGCGCAAGCTGGATTTTAGCCGGGAGCTCTTCTCCCGGGATATGGCCGAGTACAGCGCCGGACAGCAGAAGAAGGTCCTTCTGGCTGCCAGCCTGTGTCAGCGGGCCCATCTGTATGTGTGGGACGAACCGCTGAACTATATCGACCTGTTTTCCCGCATGCAGCTGGAGGAGCTGATCATCCGATACCAGCCCACCATGCTCCTGGTGGAGCACGACCGGGCGTTTCAGGCCCGAACGGCTACGGAAATCGTATTTCTGGAAAAGGAGGAAAAAAAGCATGGAGGTGCGCGTCGTCCCCTATGATCCCGCATGGCCCGAACAGTTTCAGCGGGAGGCGGAGCGGCTGCGGGCTGTGCTGGGGGAGAACCTGCTGCAGCTGCACCATATCGGGAGCACCGCGGTGCCCGGCCTGTGGGCCAAGCCCATTCTGGACATTATGCCAGTAGTCCGGGATTTGCGGGAGGTGGATCGGGCCGCTCCGGCGTTCCAAGCGCTCGGCTATGAGTGCATGGGGGAATTCGGAATCCCGGGCCGCCGATATTTCCGGAAGGGAGGGGAGCGCAGGACCCATCAGGTTCATGTGTTCTCTCTGGCCAGCCGGAGAGACATTGTCCGCCATCTGGCTGTGCGGGACTATCTGCGGACTCACCCGGATCAGGCGGAGGCATACGGGCGTCTCAAGCGGGCGCTGGCTCTGCGGTATCCCCGCGACATTGAGGGCTATTGTGATGGAAAGGATGCCTTCGTCAAGGAGCTGGAACGGCGGGCTCTGGTCTGGCGGACCCTGTGCAGGGAAAAATGAACACATCCACCAGCGAAGCTGGTGGTTGTCACCATGCGGGCATAGCCCTTTGTTCCTCGCGGACGCGTACA
>CALWVX010000072.1 GCA_944385065.1 uncultured Oscillospiraceae bacterium
AGATGGGGGTCACCCGGCCCAGCAGGTGGGCGGCGTAGGGGGTGTGATACTGGCGCACGGTGGTGGCCTCGATGACCGCCCCGGTGAGGGCCTGCTCCTTTACCCGGGAGATAAAGTCGATGTCCACGTCCTGGGCGAAGACATACTCGTTGGCCTGATACACGCCGGAGGAGCGCAGGGCCAGCTCATAGAGGATTCCGGCCACCGCCCGGGCGTCCTCCGGGTCCAGGTCCCCCAGATTCAGGGCCGGGATCTCCGCCTCGGGGGCGGTCTCCTCGTCCACCGCGCCCGGGCCCTGAAGCTCAAAGGTGCGGCACATCAGCCCCAGCAGCTCCTCCGCGTCGGGCAGAGTCCGGGGGGCCTCCTCCTGGGGCTGGGCGGGGGTCTCCTCCCCGCCGCCGGTGAAGAAGTTTTGGATCCGCTCCAGCAGGCCGGGCTCCTCCTGGACGGGAGCGGGAGCGGCCTCCTCCTCCGGTTCCTGGGTGGGGTCATAGCTGAGCCAGCCGTAATAGAGAGCCAGACGGCCCAGCCGGGTGAGGGTGGACACGCTCTCCCCCTCCTCGTTGACCGAGGTGGTGTAATAAGGGGTGTCGGTGGTGAAGGTGAAGGGCTCGGTCTGGGAGATGGGCAGGTTGTCGGTCCACTCCACGCCCTCCTCCCGGGCGGCCTCAATCAGGGCCAGGAGAATGTCGTTGCGCCGGTTCCCGGCGGCGGTCACGGCGTCTGCCGCCTCCTCGTCCTCCACCTCCTCATCTTCCATCAGGGAGGTGTCCAGAGTGACCTGATAGACCACCCGGTTGGACACCAGCACCTGGCCGTTCCGGTCCAGAATCTGGCCTCGGGCGGACTCCACGGTCTGGGTCTCGGCCACCCGGCGCTGGGACTGCTCGTAGTAGTCGGCGCCGTTGTTGATCTGAAGGTCGTACAGCGCGGCCCCCATGCCGGAGACCATCAGGGCCAGCAGCGCCACCACGGCCAGCACCCGGCGGCGGAATTGTTTGGGTTCCATGGGAAAACCTCCTTTCCAGAGGGAGACAGGGAAACAGAGCTTCAGGCCAGGCGGGTGCCGCCCACCCGGCGGTAGATCCGCTGGAACAGCAGCCACACCAGGGGGCTCCACACCAGGGACCATAGCACCTCCGGGACGGCCACCTGGAGCATGGCCCCCAGGCCGGCGGAGTGGGTGATCAGGCCCCGGACAATGCGCAGGGCGTCCAGGGCGGCCAGCAGGCCGGCGGAGCACAGAAGATAGCCGGGGAAGGACTGGCGCAGGACGTACTGGGACAGGTGGCCCATGATCAGTCCCGCCAGGGTCAGGCCGAACACCAGCCCTCCGAAGCCCCCGGGGTAGGCGGTCTCCCACCACAGGCCCACCGCCAGGCCGAAGCCGGCGCCGGCGTAAGCCCCCTCCAGCACGGCCACCGCCGCCGCCGCCAGGGGCAGCAGCATGGGGATGGTCCCGAACAGGGGGAAGCGGGGGAGAATACAGGCGTCCAGCAGCCACACGGGCAGCAGTCCCAGGGCGTAAAAGAACCATTTGTGGATCAGGTCACGGCGGGTCATGGCGGGGTCCTCCTCGGTTACTCCACAATGTCGAAATCCTTGATGACAAACACCTCAATGAGGGAATCCAGCTGGGCCTCCGGGACGATCACGGCATAGCGGGACTGGCCGGAGGGGTCGGTAAAGACCCCCTCCACCTGGCCCACCACCAGTCCGGAGGGATACACGTCGCCCCGGCCGGAGGTGAGCACCTCGTCCCCGGCCACCAGCTGGGCCCCCTCGGGCAGATAGCTCAGGCGCAGCCTGCCCTGGCTCATCAGCTCGAAATTGCCCTCCAGAATGCCGGCGGAGTAGGTGCGGGAGACAATGCCCCCCATTTCAATATCGGTATTGATCACGGTGGACACGGTGGACCAGTTGAGCCCCACGTCGGAGACCACCCCCACCAGCACCCCCGTCTCGGTGACGACGCAGTCCCCCGCCTCCACGTCGGCGGCGGAGCCCTTGTCCAGGGTGAGGGTGGACTCCCAGTTGGTGGTGGAGCGGGCGGTCACCCGGGCCGATTCAAAGACAAAGTCCCGGCGCCGCTCCTGCAGGTCCAGCAGCTGGCGCAGCTGCTCGTTCTCCCGGCTGGCCTCCTGGCCCTGACGCACCTGGTCCTCCAGCTCGGCCACCTGGGCGCGTAGGTCGGACAGCTCCTCCTGGATCTGCCCGTACTGAAAGACGTACTGATAGACCCCCTCGGCCCATCCGGCCACGGCGGCGACACCGCTGCGCACCGGGGCGGTAATGGTGGACACCACATTGGACAGCGGGTCGGCGTTTCCTCCCAGCAGGGAGGAGCTCACCCCGATGAGAATGGACAGCAGCAGGGCGATGACCAGCAGCAGAATTCCGTTTTTTCGCAGGAAGTTCTTCACGATCAGCGCTCCTTTGCGGCGGCCATGGCCAGGGGGTCCAGGCCGAAGTCCGCCAGCATCCGGGCCAGCCGGCACACGGGCAGGCCCATCACGTTGTAATAGTCGCCCTGAATCCCCTCCACCAGCATGGCGCCGTAGCCCTGGATGCCGTAGGCGCCCGCCTTGTCCATGGGCTCGCCGGTGGCCACATAGTGGTCGATGTCGGCCGGGGAGAGGGGGCGGAAGCGCACCAGGGCGGCCTCATGCCCGGTGTCGGCCCGGCTGCCCAGACGCAGGGTGAGGCCGGTGTAGACGGTATGCTCCCGGCCCGACAGGCGGGAGAGCATCCGGACGGCGTCCTCCTCGCTGCGGGGCTTGCCCAGCACCAGACCGTCGATGGACACCACCGTGTCGGCGGCGATCACCAGACTGTCCGGGTGGGAGGAGGCCACCTCGGCGGCCTTGCGCCGGGACAGCTCCTCCACCAGCTCCGGGGGGGACAGGGCGGGGTCCGCAATCTCCTCCCCCCGGGCGGGAATGACCGAAAAGGGGGCCAGGCCCATCCGCTCCAGCAGCTCCCGCCGCCGGGGGGATTGAGAGGCTAAAATGATCTGCATGGCATACTCCTTACAGTTGGCATCGGCGGAGGCGGGGTCAGCCCTCCATCTGGGCGTCGACAGGACCGTCGGACAGGGTGCCGCTGACCTGGATGGAGTGGCCCCAGAACATCTCGCCGTCGTTGAACCAGAAGACAAAGCCCTGATCGGGGGAGACCTGGATGGTGTCCAGCTCCATGCGGGACATGAACTGCTCCCGGTCGATCTCACCGGGCTCGTCCTCCCCGTCCTCCTCCTCGCCGGCCCACTGGTTGGCCAGCTCCAGAAGCCGGTCGGCGGCGCAGGCCCGGACGCGGGCGTCCCAGCCGGCCGGGTCGGCCAGCAGGGCCCTGGCGGTCTCCTGGGCCGCCTTCATCTCCTCCTCCGGTCCCTGGTCGAAGTTCAGGCGCACCTTGCCGCCCAGCCAGTCCACCTCCGTCTCATACCACTTGATCCGGCGGTTGAGCACAAAGGTGCCCAGCCCCTCCACATAGGTGCTGTCGGGCTTCTTCTGCTCCTCCAGAATGGCCTTCAGATCGGGGTCAAAGCCGGGCTGGGGCAGGTCCAGCAGCAGGAGCCGCTGCCCGTCCTGAGAGGGGCGGACGCGGCATTTGATGAGAAAGTCGGGGTAGGTGCGCTGGCGCAGAAAGCCCAGGAGCTTCTCGTCGGCCAGGGTGACCAGCTGAATTTCCTCCCGGCGGATGTCGGGGCTGTCCTCCTCCATCCAGGCGGTCAGGCCGATGGAGGCCAGCCACAGGTCGGAGTCCTCCAGCTTCTGGCCGGAGAAGCCCGCGGGGCCGGTGACGGCCAGAATGGACAGCTCCTGGGGCAGGAACTGCTGCCCCAGGGCCCGGACAGCCTCCGGGGTCTCGCCTTTCCGGGCCGACTGGTCGGCGGCCTTCCGGAGCCGGTCCTGCTCCTCCGGGCGCTCTGCGCTCTTTTTCTTAAACAATCCAAACATGGGGATTCCTCCTCGCCTGTTTCAGATCCCGGTGGAGCCGAAGCCGCCGGCCCCCCGCTGCGTCTCATCCAGCTCCTCTACCAGCCGGATCCGGGCCTGGACCGCCGGGACCACCATCAGCTGGGCGATCCGGTCTCCGGGCCGGATGGGGAAGTCCTCCCGGCCGGAATTCTGAAGGCCCACCAGAATCTCCCCCCGGTAGTCGCTGTCGATGACCCCCACGCAGTTGGCGGGGGCCACGCCGTGCTTGACGCCCAGGCCGCTGCGGGCCAGCACCAGAGCCACATAGTCCGCCGAGGGCAGGGCGATGGCCAGCCCGGTGGGGATGACCCGGCGCTCTCCCGCGGGGATGACCACCGGCTCCTCCAGACAGGCGTGGAGGTCCATGGCCGCCGCCCCGGGGGTGGCGTAGTAGGGCAGGGGGATCTCGGTCCCGATTTTAGGGGACAGCGCTTTGATTTTCAAGTCCATTTTGGCAACTCCCATCGGTTTTTTGGGTCTTTTTTATGGTTTGTGTTTCCGCCCGCCGCCTGCGGCGTCAAATCTGCCGCGGGGGGCGCTGTCCTGTTGATCTGGTGCGCCTGAGGGGTGCTCTCGGCAGCGGGACGGGGACGCGGTTCAGGGGTCCGCGATGTCCACCGCCCGCAGATAGCGGCGCAGGGGGTACTCCCCGTCGTGGGCCTCTCCGGGCAGGGGAAGGGACATACTGCCGGGGGCGGTAATCCGGTTGACCCCCGCCCGGGCCAGCAGGGAGGTGAGTTCGGCCCGCTCCTCCGCCGGACACAGCAGCCCCGCCGTCTGCAGGCGGCCCCGCTGGGGGGCCAGGGCCCGAACCAGCCGCTCCCGGGGCAGGCCCTTGACCAGAACATTTCCATAGAGGGGGGACAGCTCCAGCTCCCGGCCGCCGCACACCGTCAGCGAACAGCCCCGGCCCGGGAACACCCGGTCCTCAGCGCCGTCGGCCGCCAGCTCCAGCCGGTGCTCCCAGCCGTGGAGGGTGCCCAGCGCGGCACGGCCGGGGTCCGGGCGGGCCGTCCGGACCGCCTGCTCCAGCAGGGGCAGGAAAGACCGGGCAAAGGACTCCAGCGCCTCCCGCCGGTCCGTATCCAGATAGATGACCTGACAGGAGGAGCACAGCAGCCCGTCGGTGGCGGCGATGTGGCGGGCCAGTCCGGCCAGATCGTCCGGGTCCGGTTCGCCGGACAGATAGGCGAAGCTGAGCCGGTGGCCCCACTCAATCAGACGGCAGCCGGCCGGGGCCATGGCCCGCAGGCCGGTCACCGCCACGTCTCCGCCCCAGGTGACGATCCCGTCGGCCAGCCGGGCCAGAGTCTGAAGCGAGGCCCGGTCCCGGGAGGGGATGGGGAACACATAGAGATAGGGGGCCAGCCGGGGCTCGGTGTCGGCCAGCAGCTTCAGCAGGGCCAGAGACAGCCCTGAGCCGCCCGAGGGCAGCTTCACCAGATTCAGGTTGCCGGTGAGCAGGCCCTCCAGGGCGGTATAGGCGGGCAGTCCGTCCAGATTGCCCGCGGCGATGTGGAGCAGCACCCCCAGGGGATACGCCTCCGTCCGGCCGAAGGGGCGGGGGCCGCTGAGACCGCCCGTCTCCCGGGCCAGCCGGGCTTCCAGAGCCTCGGGCCGGAGGAAGGACCGGTACTCTGCCAGCTCCGCCAGCAGTCCGGGGGAGGAGTATCGGGCGATCAGCTCGTCCAGCTCTCCCCGGTCCAGCCGGTCCAGCAGCGCGCCGCACGCCCCTGTGACCACGCCGGGCTCCAGCGGGGGGCGGGACAGGGTGGAGACGATCTCCTCCTCCAGACCGGCGAGTACCTGGGGCAGGTCTTCGTCCGGGCGGAGAATACCGTTGGCCAGAATCAAAAGCCCTCCCCCCTTCCCAGCAGCTGGGCCGCGCCGGCGGCGCAGGTCTGAATCTCCCGCGCGCCCACCCGGCCCAGAATGGTCAGGCAGGGGGTGGAGATGCCGCAGCCGCAGTCCTCCCCCGGGGACAGGATCCCCAGATCATCGGTCATGACACTGGGCACCGGGGTGGCGTTGATCAGGGGGGTGATCAGGTTGACCAGTCCCACCCGGCCCATGGGCAGGGGCTCCAGCGTCTCCGGGTCCCGGATGATGACCCGGGAGAAGGCGGGAATGTGGAAGTGGTGGCGGGGACAGGCGTTGTAGAAGATGGGGTGCTCCACCGCCCCGAAGAACTCGTGGACCGCCTCCTCTTCGACGCCCAGCACCTTGCGGGCCAGGGCGTAGAGCAGGCGCTTGTCCACCTCCTGGGCGTAGTGCTGCTTCCAGCCCCCGGCCAGCAGGATCCGGGAGCCCCGGGGCAGGCGGACCGACAGCCCCAGCTTCTCCATCTCCTTCAGGCCGAACCACAGATAGGAGGGAAAGCCCACGATCCGGGTGGGGAAGGGGGAGCGGGACAGCCGCGCCAGCTCCCGGGCCGCCCCCTCCAGGTCGGGGACATAGGCCCCGTCCCGCCAGCGCAGGGCGTAGAAGCGGCTCAGGGGCGGGGCGAAAAAGGTCAGGCCGTACATGGTGCGGGTGACGCCGGTGCGGTTGCTCCGGTGGGGCTGATAGCCCAGCACCACATAGTGGGCGGGCACCGGGGAGATCAGCCCGTGCCGCCGGCCCAGCCGCAGCACCATGGGGACCTCCGCCAGGACGCAGCCCCAGTCAAAGCCCACCTGGCTGAACTTCCCGCTGGTGCCCGAGGAGGTCACCCGCATGGCCATGCGCCGGGGCGGCATGGAGAACAGGGCCCGCCGCTTATAAAACAAGGTGGGGACAGGGGGGATTTTTGCCAGATCCTCCTCCGTGCGCAGCTGCTCCGGGGAGAAGTCCAGCGCCCGGGCCATGGCCCGGTAGGGGGGACAGCGGCGGATGTGATAGGCGCAGTTGGCCCGCATGGCCGCCAGGAACCGCTCCCGCGAGCGGGCCTGGTCGTACAGCCCGGGGCCCCAGAAGAGCTTCTGCCGTTCCAACACGCTGCGTTCCCTCCTCTCCCCGGTCACTCCACGTCCCGATAGTAGAGCCCCCGGGTATAGTCGTTGGGCTGATAGCTCCCCCGGTCCAGATAGCGCTCCAGCACCTGGACGCACTCGGAGGCGTTCTCGGTGGTGAACATCAGCCGGGCGCCCCACAGGCCCAGCCGCCGCCAGTCGGCGGCCTTGTCGGCCAGAAAGAGCTTTTTGGCGTTGTAAATCTCATTGCGGCAGCCCCAGGCCTTGACCACCGGGAACCGCTCTCCCTTTCGGTCGGTGAGCAGATTCACGTTGCCGCAGGTGTGCTGACCCGAGCGGTTGTGGATGATGCAGTTTTCGGTGATCATCAGGGGCAGGCGGCCGTAGGCGATCAGCTCGCAGGGGACGGCCTTGGACAGGTCCCGGATCTGGGCCAGCTTCAGCTCGAAGGAGACGGCGGCGGAGCGCAGCCCCAGCCGGCGCAGCTCTTTCAGCGTCTGGCTGTTGTACACCCCCAGGCCGTAGTCCCCCCGCACCTGAAAGCCCAGCTGGGCCGCCCGGCGGAGCAGACCCAGGTTGCCCGCCAGAGCCTCCTCCACCCCCAGCTCCCGCAGGGCCACCAGATCCTGCTCCAGCTGGGGCAGCTCCCGGTCGGTGCAGATCCGGGGCAGGGCGGCGGCCAGCGGCACCCCCGCCTGCTGACAGCGGCGCACCGCCTCCGGATGGGCGGCCGCCTCGTCGGCGGGGAGATAGAGCAGGGCGGGCTTGAGCCGCAGCAACTCGCCGCTGAGCTGGTCCGCCGTGCGCAGCCAGACGGTGAGCACCGGGGCCTCCCGCTGGTTCTCATAGCGCACCCCCGGCCGGAAGGGCTCCTCCCGGCGCCGGGGAAGCTCCTGGCGCTGCCGGGACAGCTCGTCCAGCGCCCGGCGGCGCAGATCGTTCAGGGCGGACAGGGGCAGGGATAGCCCCTCGTCCACCCGGGCGGTGACCTTTTCACAGCGATAGGGGGTCCCGCCGGTGCGCTGGAGCTGGCTTTCCACCTTCTCCCGGGTGAGGGGGACGGTCCGGGCCGGCTCCGGCACGGGGCCCTCCACTCGGGCCACCCGGCCCGCCTCGTCCTGGGCGGCCACCTGGGCGCTCTGGCCCGCCTGGATCAGGGCGTACAGCCGCACCGGCTCCTTGCGGTTCTCCCCGCTCTCATAGGTGGTCCGGGCCTGGGCGTACAGCTCCCGGGGCTCCTTCTCCTCCTGGCGGGTGCCGAACATCCGGGGCCCCAGTTCGCCGGTGTAGTATCCGTCGGTAAAGCCCTGACGGGAGAAGGCCTGGGCGAGGATCTCCAGCTCCCGGGAGGTGGGGTCCCGGCCCTCCCGGATGGCCCGGGAATAGATGCCGGTGACCACGGCCACATACTCGGGCCGCTTCATCCGGCCCTCCAGCTTCAGGCAGGTCACCCCCATCTGCTCCAGCTCCTGCAGGTGGCCCGCCATGGACAGGTCCTTCAGGGACAGGGGATAGCCGTCGGGCTTCCCGCCCCAGCCGTACTGGAGGCGGCAGGGCTGGGCGCACAGACCCCGGTTGCCGCTGCGCCCCCCGATGACCGAGGAGAAAAAGCACTGGCCCGACCAGCACATGCACAGGGCCCCGTG
>CALWVX010000073.1 GCA_944385065.1 uncultured Oscillospiraceae bacterium
CCCCCGTAGTCGCTGGCGATGGTGGGCAGCCCCAGACTCATCCCCTCCAGCAGGGCCATGGAGGTGGCCTCGGTCCCGTAGGAGGCGTTGAGCTGCACATCCAGGAGATTCAGCAGGGCGGCCACATCGGACCGGAAGCCTAGCAGCATGACCGCGTCGGCCACCTCCGCCTCCCGGACGGCCTGGGCCACCTCCTGTTCAAAGGAGCCGGTCCCGGCCACCAGAATCCGGAAGTTGTCCACCCCCCGGTCCTTCAGCAGCCGGGCGGCCCGGACCAGGTCCAGGTGGCCCTTGTAGTCCTCCAGCCGGGCCAGGATGCCAAAGACCACCGCCCCCGGCGGCAGGCCCAGCTCCTGTCTCAGGGCCGCCTGTTCCGCCGGACTGGTCCGGGGGACGGGGGCCACCCCGTTCATCACCACGGTGATCTTGTCCGGAGAGACGCCGGAATCCACCAGATTGTCCCGGGCGGCGGGGCTGACGGCGATGATCCGGTCGGCGTAATGCTCGTTGACCCACTTGTTCACCCACCGCCCCGGGGGATACCGGAGCTTGGCGGGAACGGGAAAGGCGGAGTGCCGGCTGTACACCACCGGTACGCGCAGCCGTTTGGCGGCCACGCGGCCGGACAGACAGCCGTGGGTGTGGACCAGGTCGGGCTTCACCCGGGCGATCAGGTCTCTCAGCACCCCCACGTCCCCCCGGTCATAGGACCGGTCTGCCATGGCGTCCGCCTCATAGACCTGGGCCCCCGCCTCCTCCAGAGGGGCCTTCAGCAGGCTGCCCCGGGGGACGGCGGCCAGGGTCTCGAACTGGGAGGCGTCGGCGTACTTCAGGTAGTTCAGGATCACCCGGCCCGCCCCGCCGATGTTGGTGTCACTGATCAGGTTCAGCACCCGCGTCATGTCCACAGCCTCCCCTGGGCCATGGAGCTGCGCCGGGCGGCGGCGGCCCCCAGGGCCAGATAGGCCCAGAACAGGAACATGACCCGGTAGTTATAGAAGGAGTAGTCTGTCATGGCCTGGACCATGAAGCCGCACACGCCGGCGGTGAAGGCGATCTGGAGCATCCGGCTGCCCCACTCCTTCTCCCGGCCCAGGGCAGAGCACATCATGCGGAAATAGACAAAGAGCAGGATCACAAAGACGGCCAGCGCCACAATGCCCGCGTCGCACACGATCTGCAAAAACAGGTTGTGGGAGTGGGGGGCCGAAATGCCGTTATAGCTGTACGCGGGATAGACCATATTGAAGGCCGCATCCCCCGGGCCGATGCCACACAGCCAGTAGTCCTTCAGCATGGCCAGCACCCCCATCCAGATAGACACCCGGTAGGAGGTGGAGCTGTCCCCCAAATCGCCGATGCTGGCGAACCGGTCGATCACCGCGTCCGGCAGGACGAAGTACAGCACCACCAGGGCCACCGGGGCCAGGAGGATCAGCCGGGGGTTCCACAGCAGCACGAACACCACCCCGGCAAAAAGCAGGCCCAGCCACGCCCCCCGTGATAAGGTAAGCAGCATACACACGCACATGACGGCGCAGCAGACCAGATAGAAGATCCGCCGGGGCCAGCTCTTGGCGGCCAGCAATCTGGCCCCCCCCAGGGGGATAGCCAGGATCAGGTACTGCCCCAGCATGTTTGGGTTCTCCAGGGTGGAGGGTACCCGGAACTCGATGGAGGAGAACATATCGCTGTCCACCCAGGCCGCCGACTGATACCCCCAGCGGAATACATACTGCAGAATGCCATAGGCGCACACCACCGTCCCCGCCAGCACCATCAGGTCCGCCAGGGTGTCCAGCTGCCGCTGATTGATCACGGCGCTGCCCAGCACCACGGCGAAGAGGATGAAGGCCACCGACAGAAGACCCGGCCCCAGGCTCCCCCGCAGGTTCACCGAAAACAAGGTGCCGGCCAGATAGACGGCGGCGTACAGAAAAACATACCGGTTGATGGGGGCCCACACCAGCTGCCGGCGCCGGTCCCGCACCAGATTCAAAAGCAGGGAACAGGCCCCGATCATGCTCAGCCCCAGAATCATCATGGACGGGTGGAAAAGGGACAGCAGCGGGGCCAGCACTACCGGGATGGCGCACCACAGCCAGGTCTGGGTAAACACGCTGCCCCGGAACAGGACGTCCAGATGCAGCAGCTCATACAGCCGGCACAGCCCCCGCCGGATCAGAGACCACAGCCGGTAAAAAATACTGTTTTCCGACGCGGCGGGAGTCCACCCACAGGGGTGGAGGAACCACTGGACGATCCCGCTTCTGTTCCACTGTCCTCCCACCCAGTCGCACAACGCCATCAGGGCCCGCCACAGGGCGCTGGCGTCCAGCACTTGTTTGATCCGTTGTTCCATCGCTCAACCTCGTTTCCCGATTTGTTTCACCAGAGAGACCGACAGTCTTGCCTCCCCGATCCCCAGCCCGAAGGCCATCGCAAAATAGGCGGCCGCCCCGATCAGGGCGCACAGTCCCAGGGTCAGAAGCTCTCCCAGCTTGCTGTCGGGCAGTACTCCGCTCAGCCAGTTCACGGACAGCCAGGCCAGCACCCCCATCGCCAGCGAGCACAGGAGCATCTTGCCCACATCCCGGACCATGTCCCGGTCCAGCACTCCCTCTCCCCGCCGCTGCATGGGCAGCAGCAGGAGCAGCGCGTACACCGTGGAGGTGACCGCCGTGGCCGCCGCCAGCCCGGCCACCTGAAACCGCTGGGTCAGGGCCAGACACAGCAGGATGTTGACTCCGATGGAAACCGCCCCGGCCACCAGAGGGCCCGTCCCATTCTGCCGGGCAAAATAGGCCCGGCTGAGCACGTTCTGCACCGCATATCCCCCCATTCCCAGAGACATCCAGGTCAGGGCGGTGGCGGTAATCTCCACCGAGAAGGCGTCAAACTCCCCGCCTCCATAGATCAGGGACACCAGAGGCTGGGCAACCACCATCAGCCCCACCGACATGGGCAGAACAAAAAACAGGCTGGTGTGGGTGGTCTGACGCAGCGTCTCCCGGAATTCCCCCTCCTTTCCTCCGGCGGTGAGCCGGGAGAGGCGGGGGAAAATCACGTTGGTCACAGAGAGAATAAAGGTCCCCACAATCACCAGATACAGATTGGAGGCATACTCCAGCGCCGCCACGCCGCCCCCGTCGTAGAGCCGGGAGCCGAAGCGGGAGGAGATCGCCTGGGTAATGGGCTGAATCCAGGTGGCCACCATCACCGGTCCCATCAGGGCAAAGACCTTTTTCATCCCCTCTGAGCGCAGGGCCAGCCCCGGCCGATACCGATAGCCCAGACGGGCAAGGGGCGGGACCTGAATGGCACCCTGGAGAAACCACCCCAGCAGATAGGCCGCCGCCAGGCCGAAGATGCCAAACCGGCTGTCCAGGCTGAAGAAATACAGAATAATGACCAGGTTGGACACCGCCGACATGAGGGCGGGAGCGGTAAAGTGGCCCAGCGCCTGGAGCACTCCCACCAGCGAAAACGCCACCCCGGAAAAGAGCACCGTGGGGAACATCACCCGGGTCAGCCGAGCGGCCAGGTCCGTGGTGGCCGGGTCGTCATAGTCGGCAAAGAGCGCCACCATCGGTTCCGGAAACGCCATTCCCAGCAGCGTCAGCGCCCCAGTGAGCAGGGCAATGACCGTAATGAACTGTCCGGCAAACCGGAAAGCCTCCGCCTTTCCCTTTTTCTCCAGATACTCGCTGAACACAGGGATAAAGCACGCGGCGATGGCCGAGGCGAATACCGCGTCAAAAAATACCCGGGGAATCCGGCTGGCGGTAAAAAAGGCGCTGGCCTCCGGGCCCACGCTGTAATGGATGGCCAGAAGCCGATCCCGGTACAGCCCCAGCACCTTGCCGATCAGCGTGACCAGCATCACCAGACTGATGGTGCGGGCTGCGCCGCCGTGCTGTTCTTCCAGGGCAGATCCCCCCTTTGGTCAGAATATCAGCTTATTGTACACTATCTCCCAGGCTTTTTCAACCATTCAATCCTTAATGTTTTATGAACTTCTCCCGGGGGACGGTTTTCTTCCTTTTTCCATTGAAAGCCGCTCCCGCATCTGTTACAATGGATTATGTTACCTACCATGACATCCCTTTTCAATGAGACATGATGCAAAGGAGTTTCCATGAAAAAACAGCTGCGATCCCTCCCCCGTCGGGCGGCGGCCCTGGTCCTGGCGTTCGTCCTGGCCGCCCCCGCCGTCTACGCCGACGCCGGGGAGCAGACCCTTCAGACCTCGATCCCCGTGCTGGAGGGACTTACCTATTTCAATACGATCACCGTCAACAACGGCAGTCGAATCGAAAGCTTTTCTCTGGAGCTGGAGGAGGACAGTCCGGTCACCCCCATCCTGCTCCAGGGCTCCGGCTCCGTCTACGGAGCGTCCAACATCAATACCGCCGTAGCCAACGCGCAGGCGCAGGGCTACCACGTGGTAGGGGCCATCAACACCGACTTTTTCTCCCTGTCCACCGGTGTGCCCCTGGGCATTGTAATTGAAGACGGGGTCTACAAGTCTGACGGCGCGGAGGAAAACGCCATTCTCATCACGGACGGGGAGGTATCCGTCATGGGACACCCTCAGGTATCCATGACCCTTACCAACCACACCAATGAGCAGGTCATTTCCCCCCACTACTTCAACAAGGCCCGGGCTTCCACCGGCGGGATCTACTTATATAACCAGGATTTCTCCTCCGAGGACACCCAGAGCTCCGGAGCCGGCTGGTTTGTGCGCATGAAGCTGGTGGACCAGCAGCCCGCCGACTTGGATAACCTGGACTGGTCCCAGCTGCGGGAGCTGGCCCGGGAGCTCGGCCTGGATTGGGAGGACCTGAGCCGGACGGAGCTGGAAGAGCTGCTGGAAAACACCGCGGGCCAGGAGCTGACCGTCAACTCCACGCTGGAACTGGAAGTGACCGAAGTGGTCCAGGGAGAGGGCGCGCTGGACATCGGGGAGAATGAGTACATCCTTACGGCCGCCGACGCCTCGGGCTATGACTTTGTGTATGCCTCCTTCCAGGTGGGCGACCGGGTCACTCTGCAGACCACTTGTGACGACCCCGACCTGTCCCAGGCCCAGTGGGCCGGCGGCGTGGGGGATATTCTGATTCAGAACGGCTCCATCACAGACAGCTCCGACTGGACCTACCGCAGCGACGGCCGTCAGCCCCGCTCCGCCATCGGCATGCGCTCCGACGGCACCCTGGTGCTCTATGCGGTGGATGGACGGCAGTCCGGCTACTCCTCCGGCCTGACCGAGATGGATTTGGCCGAGGAGCTGCTGGCACAGGGCTGTGAGTGGGCGGTCAATGTGGACGGGGGCGGCTCCACCGCCCTGTCTATCTGGCTGCCCGGCCAGGCGGGGACCGCCCTTCAGAGCAGTCCCTCCGGGGGAAGCCCCCGGCGCTGCGCCACCTATCTGCTCCTGGTCACTGACGAGACCGGGTCCGGCGAGGCCAGCCGTCTGGCCCTTACCCGGGAGGGGGAGGTCCTTCTCACCGGCACCTCGCTGGAGCTGCCCCAGGTGGTGGCCCTGGACGAGGGGCTCAACCTCACGGACACCGATCTGGAGGATGTGACCATCACCTCGCAGGAGGATCTGGGAGAAGTGGAAGACGGCGTCTATTTTGCCGGCGACGAGGCGGGCACCGACACGCTGCTTCTGCGGGATCGGGAGCTGGATCTGGAGGGTACCGCTCAAATTCATGTTGTGGACACTCTCACCGAACTCACCGTATCCCGGGAGGGAGAGGACGCCCCTCTGACCGCCCTGTCCCCCAAGCCGGGAGAGCAGATTCAGCTGGCGGTCTCCGGCACCTATTGGGGCCGCACCGCCCTGCGGGACTGGTCCGCCGTCACCTGGACCACAGAGGGAGACATGGGCACCGTGGATGAAAACGGTCTTTACACCGCCCCCGAAGTCCCCGGGACAGGAACCCTCACCTTCACCGCCGGCGGGATCAGCCAGAGCATCACCATTTCCCCCACCTATGTCCACGAAGACGTAACGGAAGACCACTGGGCCTACTCCGCGGTGGAGTACTGCTATGCCCACGGAATCGTCAGCGGCATCTCCTCCACCGAGTTCGGCCGGGACAGCCAGATCCGCCGGGGCGACTTCATGCTCATGCTGTACAACGCCCTGGGACAGCCGGAGCCCGCCGGGACCTCTACCTTCACTGACGTGCTGCCCACCGACTACTATTATACCGCCCTGTCCTGGGCCCAGCACGCGGGACTGGCCTCGGGAACCGGCGACGGGGCTTTCTCCCCCAACGATCCCATCACCCGGGAACAGGCCTTCACCATCCTGCGTCAGGCCCTGCCTCTGCTGGGCAAGGACTGCCCTGACGGCGACCTGTCCATCTTGGATCAGTTCGTGGACCGGGATCAAATTGCCGAGTACGCCCTGACCCACACCGCCACCCTGGTAGAGCAGGGACTGGTGGGCGGCAAAGGGGACGGAATCGACCCCAGGGGGAATCTGACCCGGGCGGAAATGGCCGTTATCCTGCACAAGGCCATCACCTTCACCCCCGTGACGCCCCAGGAGCCGACCGATCCCACCGACCCCGGGGAGCCGACTGATCCCGGAGAACCCTCCGAGCCTGTGGATCCGGACGATCCCGTCCTGCCCGGAGAGCCGGAAGAGCCCACTGATCCCCAGGAACCCGAAGAACCCGAAGAACCCGCCGATCCGGACCAGTACGCCCTGACACTGGACGTAACGGAAATGATTCTCACCGCTGGGGATTCCACCACCCTCACCGCCTCTCTGACGCCCGCCTCGGAGGGAGCGAGCATCGTCTGGACCAGCAGCGATCCCACTGTCGCCGCGGTGGCGTCCGACGGCACCGTCACCTGTCTGTACACCGGTCTGGAGGAGCACTCTGTCACCATCACCGCCTCCTGGCGGGGGCTGACCGCCTCCTGCTCGGTGGTCTGTGCCCCAGGCCGTCAGATCGGCGTGGTGCACGACGCGGAACTGGGATTGAATATCCGTTCCGGCCCGGGCACCAGTTATCAGGTGGCGGGCAGTCTGTCCGACGGGGACCGCGTGGTGGTTCTGGAGTCTCTGGAGGGCTGGTATCAGATTTTGTTCCTGGACAAAAATCTGCAGGCCGCTGTGGGCTATGTATCCGCCGACTACTTGACCCTGGAGACGTGACCGGTTATAATGGCTGCAGCTTCCCACACTATAAAACGGAGATGATTTTCCATGAAAATCCTGATCCTGGGGCCCAAAGACCGCTATGACGCCTACGCCCCCGACTTTCTCCCCCAGCTGCCTGTGGAGCTGATTTTTGCCCGGCAGTACCCCTCCGCACTCCAGGCGGCTGAAGCTCACCCGGACAGCGAGATCGTTCTGGTGGACGCTATCACCCCGGTTGGGGCCGACCTGATGGACCGCCTTCCCCATCTGAAACTCATTCACTCCGAGGGAGTGGCCTATAACTGCATTGACCTGCAGGCCGCCCGGGAGCGCGGAATTTTCGTGTGCCACAACAAGGGCTTCAACGCCTCATCGGTGGCTGAGCACACGATCATGCTGATGCTGATGATTCTGCGCCACGGCATCACCGGACACCGCGCGGTGGTAGAGGGCCGTCAAATCCAAATGAAAGAGGCCTGTATGGCCGCCAAAGGCCCGGAGCTGCGGGAGCAGATCGTGGGCTTGGTGGGAATGGGCGACATCGGCCAAGCCGTGGCCCGTCTGCTGCGCCCCTTCGGCTGTCAGCTGTATTATTACACCGCCCATCGCCGCCCCACCGAACTGGAACAGGAGCTGGGCATCACCTATCTACCCCTGGGGGAACTGGCCGCCCAGTGCACCATGCTCTCCCTCCACTGCGCCGTGAATGACCACACCCGCCATATGGTGGACGCCGCTCTTCTGGAAAAGATGCGCCCCGGAACCATCCTGGTCAACACCGCCCGGGGTGAGCTGATCGACAATCTCGCCGTCCGTCAGGCTCTCATTGATGGCAAGCTGGGCGGCATCGCCATGGATACCCTGTACCCGGAACCCACTCCCGCCGACCATCCCCTGGTCGCTCTGCCCCCGGAGGTTGCGGACAAAGCTGTGTACAGCGCCCACCTCGGCGGCAATACCGGCGGTTCCTTTGCCAGGGGCCACTGGAACATGTGGAACTCGGTCCGGCTGCTGATCGAGGGCAAGCGGCCCAACTACATCGTCAACGGTCTGTAATTTGAAAAAGAGCACCGGCAGCGCAGCTTAAGCCGCGCCGCCGGTGCTTTTTTCGAGGCTGGTGCCGCTGCCCGGAGACACTGTCACAGCTGCCGGACTCCCCGGCCTCCTCCTGACAACACCTCCGGGACAGACCGCGCACCCAGCCCGATTTCATCTAGGTCTTTTGGAACTCAGCGGTTTTTGATCCCCTGAGGGATTTACTTCATGCCGTTCTCGTAGGACTCGATCATCTTCTTGACCATCTGGCCGCCCACAGAGCCGGCCTGCTTGCTGGTCAGGTCGCCGTTATAACCCTGCTTCAGGTTGACGCCAACCTC
>CALWVX010000074.1 GCA_944385065.1 uncultured Oscillospiraceae bacterium
GGGGCCACCGCCCCCAGGGTGTAGCAGCCGATGTCGCCCATGACGGTGCACTTGTTCTTGTTCAGGGTGTAGAACAGTCCCCGGTGGGGGCAGCCGGCGCACATGACCGGGGGACGGGGCGGGATGGCGTCCTCCAGGGCGGTCCCCTTGGGCACGGGCATCCCCAGCTTTTCCGCCACCAGGTTCTGGGAGAACTCCCCCTCCAGGGGGAACAGGTCCTTGCCCGCCACAGTCAGGCCCAGCTCACGGCAGTAGTCTTCCACAAAGGAGTCCAGCTCCTCCACCACCACCAGCTTGTCCACCCGGGCGGCGAAGTTCCGGATCAGCTGCTCGGGCATGGGCCAGGCCATGCCCAGCTTCAGCACGGGATATCGGTCGCCGCAGACCTCCTTCACATACTGATAGGAGGTGCTGGAGGTGATGATGCCCATGGCGCGGTCGCTCCCCTCCTCCACCCGGTTGATGGGGGCGGTCTCGGCCCAGGCGGCCAGCTTCCGGGTGCGCTCCTCCACCACCGGGTGGCGGCGGATGGCGTTGCCGGGCATCATCACATACTTGGCGATGTTCTTCTCATAGGGGATGGGGTCCCGCTCCACCCGGTCGTGGGTCTCCACCAGAGACTGGGAGTGGGCCACCCGGGTGCACATCTTCAGCAGCACCGGGGTGTCGAACTCCTCGGAGAGCTCATAGGCCAGCTTGGCGAAGGCCAGGGCCTCGGCGGAGTCGGAGGGCTCCAGCATGGGAATCTTGGAGGCCTTGGCGTAGTGGCGGGAGTCCTGCTCATTCTGAGAGGAGTGCATGCCCGCGTCGTCGGCCACCCCGATGACCACGCCGCCGTTCACCCCGGTGTAGGACATGGTGAACAGGGGGTCGGCGGCCACGTTCAGGCCCACATGCTTCATGCCGCAGAAGGAGCGCTTTCCCGCCAGGGAGGCGCCGAAGGCGGTCTCCATGGCCACCTTCTCGTTGGGGGCCCACTCGCAGTAGATCTCGTCGTACTTGGCGGCCTCCTCGGTGATCTCGGTGCTGGGGGTGCCGGGATAGCTGGAGATCACGCAGCATCCCGCCTCATACAGTCCCCGGGCAACGGCGGCGTTGCCCAGCATCAGTTGCTTCATAACCTTTCCCTACTTTCTTAAAAATCCGCTCAGCGCGCTGTCTCTGACGCTTCCTGTCCGGGCGTCTCCCGCCCCTGGTCCAATCGCTCCCGCCGGATGACCTCCTGCATCACGCCGCCGGCTCCATTGTCCAGCATGGACCGGCGCACCCGGCTGATGGTGGCGCTGCTGGCCCCGGTCCGCTCCAGAATATCCAGATAGACCAGCCCCTCCTGCAGGTACACCGCCACGTCAAAGCGCTGCTCCATGGAGCGCAGCTCGCCGGGCGTGCACAAATCCTCGAAAAACCGGCGGCACTCGTCCAGGTCCCGCAGCTTCAGGATCGTCTCGTACAGGGCCAGGCTTCGCTCCCTCTTTTCCCCTTTCACTGGCATGCCACTCCTTTCGTCCCCCCGGGGAATTCATTCCCTTAAAGTGTAGCACATAAAAGTGGAAAGGTAAAGGGGGCGCCCCTGTCTTTTTCCTCCCTTTTGAGGAAAAAAGGTACAAAAAAACCTCTGACGCCTTATCGACTGCCAGAGGACGGGACATTCTCCCGCGGTACCACCTCAGTTTGCCGGCCCCTCGCAGGGCGCGGCCTTTGCGGGTGTCCATCAACACCCCTCCTCTGTAACGGGAGGACCCGTTCCGCTCTACTTGGCCGTGGCCGTTCCTCGGACTGCTCGGAAGATGAAATTTCAGCCGCGGGGCCAGGTCTCCTTTCACCAGCCGGAGACTCTCTGCACTGACCGGTCCGCACCCTACTTTGTCTTCGTCTACGCCTTTATTTATCTGCATTATACACCCGGGCGGCCGTTTGTCAAGTAAAAAAATACACCGGGGACGGTAAAATTTTCTCTGCCGCCCGTCCCCCGCCCCTTTTCTTCCGTCCCCTCTTGACAATTCCGGGAAAATCGGCTATGATACTTTAACGGTTAAAACCAATGAAGTACCGCGGGGCGCCGCCCCGTTTGGAAAGGAAGACCAGTCATGCCCATCACCGACCTGTTGGAGCGCAACAGCAAGCTGTACGGAGACGAGATCGCCCTGGTGGAGATCAATCCGGAGGTTCAGGAGTCCCGCCGGGTGTCCTGGCAGGAGTACGAGCTCATCCAGTCCACCTCTCCCGTCCCCTACCGGCGGGAGATCACCTGGTCCATCTTTGACGAGAAGGCCAACCGGGTGGCCAACATGCTTCTGGGCCGGGGCATCCGCAAAGGGCAGAAAGTGGCCATTCTGCTGATGAACTGCCTGGAGTGGCTGCCCATCTACTTCGGCATTCTGAAAACCGGGGCCATCGCCGTCCCCCTGAACTTCCGCTATACCTCCGAGGAGATCGAGTACTGTCTGGACAAGGCGGAGGTGGACGTGCTGTTCTTCGGGCCCGAGTTCGTCACCCGGCTGGAGCCCATCGTGCCCAATTTCTCCCACCGGCGCCTGCTGCTGTTCGTGGGGGACACCTGCCCCTCCTTCGCCGAGGATTACCACCGGGCCACCGCCAACTGCTCCAGCATGGCCCCCAAGATTCTGGTGGACGACGAGGACGAGGCCGCCATTTACTACTCCTCCGGCACCACCGGCTTCCCCAAGGCCATTCTGCTGCAGCACCGCTGCCTGACCCAGGCCGCCCGCATGGAGGCCATCCACCACGCCACCTGCCACGAGGATGTATTTTTATGCATTCCGCCCCTGTACCACACCGGGGCCAAGATGCACTGGTTCGGCTCTTTGTTCACCGGCAGCCGAGCGGTGCTGCTGAAGGGCAACTCCCCCCAGGCCATCCTGGACGCCGTGTCCCGGGAGGGCTGCACCATCGTGTGGCTGCTGGTACCCTGGTGCCAGGATATTCTGGCCGCTCTGGACCGGGGCGACCTGCACCTGGAGGACTATCGGCTCTCCCAGTGGCGGCTGATGCACATCGGGGCCCAGCCGGTGCCCCCCTCCCTGATCCACCACTGGCTGGAGTACTTCCCCCACCACAAGTACGACACCAACTATGGGCTCTCCGAGTCCACCGGCCCGGGCTGCGTCCATCTGGGGATGGACCACATCCAAAAGATCGGCGCCATCGGCCTGCCCGGCTACGGCTGGGAGGCCAAGGTGGTGGACGAGCAGAATCAGCCCGTTCCCCAGGGCCAGGTTGGCGAGCTGTGCGTCAAGGGCCCCGGCGTGATGGTGTGCTACTACCACGACCCGGAGGCCACCGCCGCCGTGCTGAAGGACGGCTGGCTCCACACCGGGGACATGGCCCGCCAGGACGAGGACGGCTTCTATTTCCTGGTGGACCGGAAGAAGGACGTGATCATCTCGGGCGGCGAAAACCTGTACCCGGTGCAGATTGAGGACTTCCTGTCCGCCTACCCCAAGGTCCACGACGTGGCGGTCATCGGCCTGCCCGACCACCGGCTGGGGGAGATCGCCGCCGCCATCATTCAGGTGAAGGAGGGCATGACCTGTACCGAGAGCGAGATTAACCAGTTCTGCATGGATCTGCCCCGGTACAAGCGGCCCCGGAAGATCATCTTCGCCCCCGTCCCCCGGAACCCCACCGGAAAGATCGAAAAGCCCAAGCTGCGGGAACAGTACTGCGGCGTGCGGCTGGTGGAGGCCCAGAACCAGGGGTAACCCCCTCAATTTATGCACAGTTTCCTGCAAAATCACGTTTTTTACGAATTTTCTCTATAGAATCCCCCGTAAATCTGATCTCCGCGCCAATTGACAGAATGTTTCTGTCCGTGCTATACTCCCGATCAAAGAGGACAAAGGCAGTCTTTATCAGGACTGTCTTTGTCCTCTTTATTTTTTACTTAGAGGGGGAATCAGAAATGAACTATTCCATCGCGGACACTCTTTGGGTGTTTCTGGCGGCCATTCTCGTGTTCTTCATGAACCTGGGATTTGCCTGTGTGGAGGCCGGCTTCGCCCGGGCCAAGAACACCGTCAACATTCTGTCCAAGAACTTCATCGTCTTTGCCGTGTCCTCCCTGGGCTTTCTGCTGCTGGGGTGGGGCCTGATGTTCGGCGGGGACAACCCCTTTCTGGGGACGGAACACCTGTTCGTCCTGGGGGAGAACGACCATGCTTTCTATGACGGCACTCTCACCTCGTCGGTCCCCTTCTGGGGGAAATTTTTCTTCCAGCTGGTCTTCTGCGGCACCGCCGCCACCATCGTCTCCGGCGCGGTGGCCGAGCGGGTCAAGTATGTCTCTTTTATCCTCTTCTCCTTTGTCCTGACCCTGGTGATCTACCCCATTGCGGGCCACTGGATCTGGGGCGGCGGCTGGCTGGCGGACCTGGGTTTTCTGGACTTTGCCGGCGACACCGCCGTCCACTCTCTGGGCGGCTGGGCCGCTCTGGCGGGGGCGGTCATTCTGGGTCCCCGGATCGGCAAATACGGCCGGGACGGCAGTCCCCGGGCCATTCCCGGCCACAGCATGTCCCTGGCGGTGATCGGACTGTTCGTTCTCTGGCTGGGCTGGTTCGGCTTCAACCCCGGCTCCACCATGAGCTTCCAGAATCCCTCTGATGTGGTCCATATTCTGATGACCACCAACACCGCCGCCATCGCCGCCGTCCTCACCTCCACCGCCGCCTCCTGGATCATCATGGGCAAGCCCGACCTCGGCATGACCGTCAACGGCTGTCTGGCCGGCCTGGTCGGCATCACCGGCGGCTGCGCCTACGTCTCGGTGGGCTCCTCTCTGATCATCGGAGCTCTGGCCGGCATTCTGGTGGTCCTCCTGGTCATGTTCTTTGACCGGATTCATGTGGACGATCCGGTGGGGGCCACCTCGGTCCATCTGGGCTGCGGCGTGTTCGGCACCCTTTGCATCGGCCTGTTTGCACAGGAGGGCGTCACCACCCTGTCCGCCCGCAGCGGTCTGCTGTTCGGGGGCGGGACCGGTCTGCTGGCCGTCCAGCTGATCGGCGTAGTCTCTGTGGGCGCCTTTGTCCTGGTGACTTCCGGGCTGGTGTGGCTGCTTTTGAAGCACACCATCGGCATCCGTGTCTCCGCGGAGGAGGAGATCAGCGGTCTGGACATCGGAGAGCACGGCAACCTCGCTTATCCTGACTTCTCCATGGTCACCGAATCTCTCACCGTCTCCGAGTGCGCCCCGGCCCCCGGAACGCAGGCCGATTTCTCCGTTCCCGCCGTCACCCGGGACGAGGCGGTTCCCGTGGTCCATAACGAAAGCCCCCGTGCCAAGATCACCAAGGTCACCGTAGTGGCCAGCCAGAACAAGTTCGGTGAACTGCAGGATGCCTTGGAGAAGCTGGGGGTCACCGGCATCACTGTGACCAACGTATTCGGCTACGGCACACAAAAAGGCCACGCCATGTACTTCCGCGGCAGCCCCATCAGTCCGCGGCTGCTGCCCAAGATCAAGGTGGAGGTCGTTATCTGCAAAATTCCCACCGAGACCCTTGTTCGGACGGTGCAGGACACCCTGTACACCGGCCATGTGGGCGACGGCAAGATCTTTCTATACGATGTGGAGGATGTGGTCAAAATCCGCACCGGCGAGCGCGGCTTCGACGCCCTCCAGGACGAGGCAGCGGGGGCGAACTGACCCTGCCGCATCTCCAAACTGCAGCAAGAGGGGCGGACGCATCTGCGTCCGCCCCTCTCTTTCCGCCTTCTCCTTCACAGATACTCCACGCAGGTCTCCAGTTCCGCCCAGCTCAGCCCCAGCTCCTCCATGGCCTGCCAGCTGGAAAATGTGTCCTCCAGCTCCGCCCAGGTGAGATACCAGAAGTCATAGGTGATCCCCAGATGGGTGGGCAGGATCTCCTCGATGATGGCTTTCAGCTCTGCAAATCCCTCCGGCTCTCCCGCCACGCCGGGAAAGGAGACGGACACCTGACCCACCCCCGTCTCCTCCACCACCGCCGGAATCCCGCAGCCCGAGATGGTGTCGTTGATAGCCGCCAGGGTGAAGCTGTCTCCCCCGATGCGCAGCAGCGCCGCCAAGGCGGCGGCCAGCTGCCGCGGCTCCCGGGCCACCGGCCGGCGGACAAAAAGCCGGGCGATCTGCTCCAGTCCCCAGTCCTCCGCCGTCACCAGAGAGCTCTCCCGCTGGACCTCCTCCAGAGCCTCCAGCGCTCCGTCCAGGGCCTCCCCCTGGGCGTCCAGCTCCCCGCCGTTGAAGGGGGCCTCCAGATCATAGACCCCCAGGGGCCGCAGCAGCTCTCTCAGATACTGTCCGTGGCTCATGGCATCTCCTCCACGCTCAGGGTGCCCAGCACCGGCAGCTGATCGGTCTCCACCGTCAGATCGGCGGCGGGGGCGGTGATCACATAGTTCTCCACCCCTTCACAGCCGTAGATCAGGCTGCCCAGCCGGGCCAGCAGCACATTCCGGCCCAGCAGCTTCCCGTCGAACCAACCCTCCAGGGCCTCCTCCACCTGCTCCAGCACCTGCGCCTTGTCCCAGCCCCCCTTGGCCTTCACCTGAACGGCCACATTCACCGTCACCGGAGTGGGGGCCTTCACCTGCACGTCCACCGCGATCTCCCTGCGCTGGTCGAAGTAGTCCTGAAGCTGCTCCAGCAGCTCCTCCCCCGGCGTCCCCGCCAGGGTGGCCGCGATCACATCCACCGAGCCCACACCCCTGGGCCTGGGGATCACGGTGGCCGCCGCCACCTGGTCAAAGGACAGGGCCCCCTGCTCATAGAAGGCGGCGTTGGCCCCGTTGGGCAGCCGCCGGAAGGTGTCCAGGATCCGCTCTCTCAGCTCCTCGTCGCTCTCCCCGTCCGCTCCGCCGGAAAAGGCCTGGGGGTTGGTGCAGGAGGCAATGCCCACGGGGGCCACCGCCATGGACACAATGGTCTGGGCGGACACGTTGCCCGCCTCCCCCGGTTCCAGCGCCTGGGCCGGCACATCCGCCGTCAGCGCTCCCGCCGGCAGCACCGCCTCCCGGGTGGTTTCAAAGCGCACCAGTCCCGCCGTCATGCACACCGTCCCTTTGGGGATGGACCGGTCTTCCTGGGCCGCCTCCCCGGCGGTGAACCGCACCGTCCCCTGGGCGGGCAGAGCCGGCTTGCGCTCCAGGCTGCGCAGCTGGGCGTGAAAGTCCAGATACTCCCCCTCCGCCGTCTGGGGAAAGGCCTGCCGCGCCACCCAGTCCGCCTGGACATAGAGGGCATAGACCTGGGCGGCCAGGGCGTACATCCGGGCGGACAGGTCGGTGCCCTCCCGGGGCTCCAGTCCCGTCTCCCCGCCGAAGCAGTCCATCATCTCCCCGTAGATTTCCTCGATGGTCTTCAACTCTTCCTTCTCCTCCCCTCACAGCTCCAGCTGTCCGGTGAGCGTCTCCCCCTGCCAGGTCATCCGGACGGTGAGCAGCGCCCCCTCCCCCCGTGGCTCCCACTCCACCGACTCCACCTGCAAATCCGGCTCCTCCCGCAGGGCCTCTGCCACATACTGGGCGGCCAGAGCCTGCCGGACCGAGGGCTTCTCCCGCCCCAGCTGATACAGCCGGCTGCCCAGGTTGGGCAGAAAGGCCAGACCGCCCCGCCGGGCGGTCAGCCGGAAGAGGGCCCGGGCCAGTACCTCCTCGCCCCCGGTACAGCCCTGAAGGCCGCCCGTCCCGTCCGGGACATAGTCCCCTTGTCTCAGCACGCGCTCCATTTCCGCCTCCTCACCCGATCAGTTCCAGCACGATTTCCGTGATGATGCTCTCCAGCGTCCGGCCGTTGATCTGCACCGCCCCCGTCAGCTCCAGCCGCTCCTTCCCCAGGAAGATGCCGCTCTCTCCCCCGGTCAGCCGCACTTCGCCGGGCTGCAGCTGGTCCATCTGCTGCTGTTTTCCCAGAATACAGGGGCTCTCCCCCTCGGCCCCCGCCTTCAGCACCAGCACCTTGTCGTCCACCGTGGGCCGCCAGCTGTAGCCGCCCGGCCCGTACACCGGCAGCCAGCGCCGCTCGCCTCCCATGGTCACCCCGGCGGGATCTCCCCCCAGGGTCACCCGCCCCAGCTCGGCGGGGGGCTCCCCCACAGGCCGGTCTTTTCTCCGCTCCGATGTCCACATATCGCTCCCCCCACACTACACTGTAAAATCCGGGTCGGCCAGCTCCAGCCGGCTCCAGTACCCGCTCTCGTCCATCCCCGCCGTCACCTGGGCCGCCCGGTACAGGCCGTTCCAGTCCCAGCCGGTGCGTCCCACCCGCACCAGGTCGCCCGGCCAGGCGGCGAAGGGCTCGGCCACTGTGATCTCCAGTCTCCGCAGCTGGGAGGCCGACTTGTCCAGCTGAAACTGCCCCGTGTACCGCATCGCCTGATGGCTGGAGCGCTCGGGCATGGTGATCACCCGTCTGGCCCGGCCCCCGCGCTCCAGAAAGTCGGCGTTGTCCACCGCCTCCACCCGGCCGCTCCACCGGTCCCGCACCAGCACCCGGGACAAAACCCCATACCGCCGGTCCCGGCAGG
>CALWVX010000075.1 GCA_944385065.1 uncultured Oscillospiraceae bacterium
CACAAAAAGGCCGCCGCCCCGTATCGGGGCGGCGGCCTCCTGTGTTCCATGAAATCAGTTCAGGTCCCGTTCCGGGCTCCTCCGGTTACAGCTCAATCAATTCATAGTCCCGGGAACCGAACCCCAGGTCGGCAGCGGCTTCGATGGTGTGGATGCCGTTCCGGCTGTTCACCCGGTGCAGGAAATGCTCCTTGCCCGGATCGTCGGAGTTCACCACCAGATCAATGCAGGCCTGGTCGATGGCCACCGGATCCAGGGAGGCCAGGATGCCGATGTCCTTCATGCAGGGGTCCTCGGCCACGGCGCAGCAGTCGCAGTCCACCGACAGGTTCTTCATGACGTTGATATAGGCGATGCGCCCCTTGAAGTGCTCCGCCACGCTCATGGCCGCGTCGGCCATGGCCTCGGGGAAGACCACCTTGCTGGCATGCTGTTCCCAGGTCTGAAAGCGATCGTCCGTCTTGCCGGCGGAATGGATCAGGGCCTTGCCCCGGCTGGAGGCACAGCCGATGGCCAGCTGCTTCAGCGCCCCGCCGTAGCCGCCCATGGGGTGGCCCTTGAAGTGGGCCAGCACCAGCATGGAGTCATAATTCTCGATATTCTTGCCCAGGTGGTTCTCTTTAAGGACCTTGCCCCCCGGGATGGGCCAGACCACATCGGGCCCCTCGGCGTCCATCAGGTCCACCTCAAAGTATTTCGTCCAGCCGTGCTCTTCCAGCAGCTGAAGATGGGCCTGCGTGTGGTCCCGCACGCCGCTGGCGGCGTCGCCGTAGGCGGTGTTGCACTCCACCACCGTGCCGCGGACCTCGTCCACCATGGGCTTCCAGAACTCCGGGCGCAGGAAATTCTGATTTCCCTTCTCCCCCGAGTGCACCTTCACCGCCACCTTGCCGGGCAGCTGGACCCCCAGCGCGTGATACAGCTTCACCACCGCTTCCGGGGTGAGCGCGCGGGTGAAATAGACGTTTGCCTTCATACCGTTCCTCCTCCTGCCCGCCTGCGGGCCCATACCATTCGGATGTGCAGGTCAACACTCTGACATGACGTCAGCGGGAAAACTATATCACCCCGCCGCGCGGATGTCAAGAGAACCTCCGCCGCCGCCTCAAACACCGAAACGGGCCGCGATCTCCTTCATCCGGTCCGTCTGCGGCACATGGAAGGGGCACCGCCGGTCACAGTGGCCGCAGGAGATGCAGTCGGAGGCATGTTTCTCCAGCTTCCGATAGTGGTCGGCCGCCATCGGGTCGCCGGCGGCAGCCAGATCAAAATATTTGTTGATCAGCCCCACATTCAGCCCCGCCGGACAGGGCTGGCAGTGGTTGCAGTACACGCACGTTCCGGCGACGTCCCGCGGGGTGAAGGTCCCCAGAACCGCGTAGTCCCGCTCCTCCTCCGGGGCGTCCAGCCAGGCCAGCGCCTCCTCCATGTCCGCCCGGTTCCGGATGCCCGGCAGCACGGTGAGCACGCCGGGCTTGTCCAGGGCGTACTGGATGCACTGGACCTTGGTCAGCGGCCGCCCGAAGGGAGAGGTCTCCCCCCGGAGCAGCTGGCCGGCGGAGTAGGGTTTCATCACCGAAATGCCGACTCCCTCCGCCTCGCACCGGCGATACAGTGCCAGGCGCTCCCCGGCGCTGCCGATGGCGAACTCCCCGTGCTGATAGTCATAGGCCGGGTTGATGGAGAACATCATCTGCTCCACCAGTCCGGTGTCCAGAATCGTCCCGGCCAGCTCCGGCGTGTGGGAGGACAGGCCGATGCGCCGCACCACCCCGGCCTTCTTCATATCCAGCAGATAGTCCAGAACGCCATTGTCCTGATAGTCTCTCCAGTCATGCGCCTCGTCCAGACAGTGGATGAAGCCGAAGTCGATGTAATCGGTCCGGAGCTGGTTCAGCTGCCACTCCACCTGCCGCTTCACCGTATCCAGATCGGTGGTCCAGCCGTACTCACCGGTCTCGTAGTTGGCTCCAAAGTGGACCTGATAGAACAGTTCCCCCCGCACCGGGGCGTAGGCCTCCCCCACATAGCGGAAGGTCTCCGCCCCCGCGGTGGCCAGATCCACATAGTTGACACCCTGCTCATGGGCATAGATCAGGGTGTCAACCGCCTCCCGCTCCGGCGCTTCGAAGATCGGTCCGGTTCCCAGTCCGATGACGCCGATGCGGTCCCCGGTTTTGGGGTGGATGCGATATTCCATGTTTTCTCCTCTCTTTCCTTCAGGTTTCTGTCCCGCTCTGCGCCGGGTCGGGAGTCCCCTCCCGGGGATCCCGGCGCTCATAGGGCCGCAGCAGCTTTTCCACCAGGGGCCTGACCAGCGTATAGACGGAATAGCCGGGATTGCCGAGCCCGGCCCGCTCCATTGCCTCCCGCTGTTTCTCCGTCACGCTGGTATAGGGATATACGCCGAACAGAAAAGGGAAAAAGGCATACAGGAACTCCCGCACGTCGTCCGCCGTCATGGCGGGGAAAAACCGATTCAGACAGCGCCCCAGGGCCTCCAGCGCGGCGGCGTACGCCCGTTTGAAGGCCACCAGATTCTCCACGCGGCTGCGGCACTCAATGTCATAGAGGTTCATGGAGGTCAGCTTGAGCATACAGCCGCGCCGCTCCAGCGTATGGGCCAGCGCAGCGGCAAAGTCGTCGGCGGACATGGTTCGGCGGGACTTCATGACCGTCTCCAGGTCCGCGATCCACTCCTCATACTCCCGCTGGAGCAGGGCCAGGAAAATCTCCTCCTTGGTCTGAAAGTAATTGTAGATGGAGGTCCTGGTGAAAGAAGTGCGCTGTCCGATCTCCTTGAGGGTAACGTCCTTGAATCCCACCGCCTCATAGAGTGCGGCGCAGGCGCTGATAATCTCATCCCGCCTGGCGCGGGTCAGTTCCTCTGACGCTTTCGGCATGGCGGGCCTCTCAGTCTTTCAGGACGCGGCGGGCCCAGTCCTCGTCGGCCCCGGAACCGTTCAGCAGCCTGCCCCGTCTCCAGTCGGCTTCGGGGCACAGGGCCTTCAGGCTCTTTTCCGCCCCTCCGATGCCGGTGCCCCCCGAGGTGGCAAAGGGGATCAGAGTCTTGCCCCGGAGCTCATACTGCTCCAGAAAGGTGTCCACAATCCGGGGCTCCACATACCACCAGATGGGGAAGCCCACAAACACGGCGTCATACTGCCCCAGATCCACTGCCGGCCCGGAGATGGCGGGCCGACAGGCCGGGTCCTTCATCTCCCGGGTGGAGCGGCTCCCTTTGTCCATCCAGTTCAGATCGGCGTCGGTATAGGGCTGCTCCGGGACAATCTCATACAGGTCTCCGCCCACGGCCCGGGCCAGCGCCTGGGCCGCCCGCCCGGTGACTCCGCTGGCGGAAAAATACGCGACCAACACCCGCTTGCTCATGCCAGACTCTCCTTCAGAATCTCCAGAATCTCTTCCCGGTCCAGCGTCTTATAGCCGCCCGTCTGAATGATGGTGCGTGCCGCGATGCCCTCCAACATATCCGGAGTGGCGCCCAGTTGGGAGATGTTCATCACCAGCCCCAGCTCCTTCATCCAGCCCTCCAGGGCGTCCAGGCCCTCCCGGGCCGTCTGCTCATCCGTCTTGCCCGCAGGGTCCACTCCCCACACGTTCACGGCAAAGCGCTTGAACTGCTTCACGCCATAGGGCAGGATGTGCCGGTAGTAAGGAAGAGAGACGGCGGCCAGCGTCATGCCGTGGGTGGCGTCGGTATAGGCGCCCACGGCCTGTCCGAGCATATGGACCATCCAGTCGGTGGACTTGCCCCGGGAGAGCAGGGTGTTCAGCGCCCAGGTGGCCGCCCACATCAGGTTGCTGCGGGCCTCATAGTCCTGGGGATCCCGGTTGGCCGCCCGGCCGGCCTGGACCACCGCGCGCATCAGACCCTCGCTGAGATAGTCGCTGATGTTGTCGTCCTCGCCGGAGAAGTACTGTTCACAGATGTGGTTGAAAATATCATAGATTCCGGCCACCATCTGATCCCGGGGCACCGTCAGGGTATACCGGGGATTGAGGATGGCAAACCGGGGCATGATCTTCTCATCCCGGAACACATGGCCGATCTTCTGTTTGGTATGGGGGTTGGTGATGACCGCCCCGGCGTTCATCTCCGAGCCGGTGCCCACCATGGTCAGTACGCAGCCTACCGGCAGGGTTTCGCAGTCAGGCTCCTCAAAGCGCACATAATACTTCTCCCAGGGATCCTCGCCGCAGTTCACCGATACGGACACCGCCTTGGCATAGTCGCACACCGAACCGCCGCCCACGGCCAGCAGCAGGTCCGCCTGATGCTTCCGGGCGATCTCCACCCCTTCATAGAGTTTGTCCACGGTGGGATTGGGCATCACACCGGCAATCTCCGCCACTCGCTTGCCCTGCTCCCCCAGAGTCTGGACGACCGCGTCATAAATTCCATTCCGCTTGATGGAACCGCCGCCGTAAATCAGCACCACGTTCTTCCCGTACTTGGGCAGCTCGGTCTTCAGGCCGTCCAGCGCCTGATCTCCGAAATACAGCTTGGTGGGGTTGCAGTAAGAAAAATTACCCAGCATAACATCATCCTCCTCTTGTCCGCCTCATCTTGGCCGGCGGAAACGGCGGCGGTCACAGGCCCGCCGTCCAATTCTGACATCGTGTCAGTATCTTGAGCATATCACGTTTCTGACACCGTGTCAACCACCTTTTCTCCGCTGCGCTCTTCTACCCCGCCAATCAAACCGCGCCCCTCCCATGGAACGCAGTAGCCGAGGGACTTTCCCCACCGGAAAAAGTCCCTCGGCCATGTCTTCCCGGAGACGCGCTCATATGACCGTCGTCTCCTGCTCGGAGCGCTCTTGAAAATATTCCAGTACAAACCTCTCAAACAGCTGGGCGATATAGGGCTGATACACATGCCGGTTCCGGGTTATACACACCTTCCACGGAAAGTGGTCGGCAAATGGAACAATTTTCAGCCCGGGCCGAATGCTGCGCAGGGCATACGGTTTGGGGAGGATGGAAATCCCCCTGTCGTGTTCCGTCATCTGCAGCATGAAGTTGACCTTGGAACTGGTGATATTGATTTTGGGCAGGAACCCGGCCTTGACGCAGCGGTCTCGAATCTGCTCCGCCAATGCGGAATATTTGGTGTACAGATTGAACGGCTGGTCTCTCAGCTGGGCAAAGCTCAGCTCATCGTTTTGCGACAGAGGATTGTTCACCGATACCACCGCCGCCATTTCTCCCTCCAGCAGTATTGTGTCTTTCAGCTCCGGCGCGGGCTCCCGGTCGACGATGCACAACGCCAGGTCCAGGTCGGCATCCATCAGCAGCCGCCGCAGAGAGACCGTGCCGTCCTCAATGATCTGGAATTCAATATCCGGATAGACGTCGTTGAACCGCGTGACGATATCCACCAGGTACAGGGAGGCAATCATGGGCGTGACGCCCACCCGCAGCTGCCCGGAGGGATCGTCGCGGGTCTGCTTCACAAAATTGGACAGGGAGTCAAATTCCGCCAGCAGGGGGACGGCCCGCTGAAACAGTTCCCGTCCATAGTCAGTGAGCAGCACCCCGCCCGGCTGCACGTCCACCAGCGCCACTCCCACCTCGGCTTCCAGCTTTTTGATCATTTTGCTCAGTGCCGGCTGAGACACATAGAGATGCTCCGCGGCCTTGGTAAAGCTTCTGTCCTTGGCCACCTGCACAAAATACTTGAGCACCCGAATATCCATATGATTCTCTTCCCCCGATTTTCCCTATTCATTTCGCTCAGAACCTATATCAAAGCCCGATCTCGGTTTCTATATATGATCCTAAATTATATCATGAAAACTAAAAATAACACAAGGTCATTGCATTACACTAGGATTTTAGAGGGCAAAACTTTTAGTTATAGCTAAATAATCATCATGTATTTCACCATTTTCCAAAAGTATGGTAGACTTTTTGACGAAAATACTTCAAGCCTCTCCTTTTTATCTGTCTAAAATCCATAATCATTTATCAGGCAATTGCGGCCAAAGCGGCAAAACCGAAACCGATGGGGGTGGATCGCTGTGTATGAAAAAAACTTGGAGAAGTATCGTTCCCGGCTGTTTGGTCTCATTGACGAGTCCAGAATCACCTGCACCGAAATTCCTCGCCCTCCGAAGGAAGTCATTGAACTATTTTATCAGTACGCCGGCGGATTAACCGCAACCGTATCGGATATTCTGGATACCATGGGCATCCGCGGTGCAATTTCGGCCAGTGTTCTTCGCCCCGTCATTCCCGGCCGAACCGTGGTGGGCCCTGTGGTCACACTCCGATATGTATTTGAGCGGAAGACTCCAACCCAGGGCCACACTGAGGGAAACCGGGGGCGCATGGCAGACCGGGACGCTTATGCCGTCGCACAGCCAGGCGACGTGATCGTCTACGACGCGGACGGCCAGGAGGTCTCCTGTCAGGGCGGAATGTCGTCCAACGTGGCGGTCAAGTCCGGGATTGCCGCCACCATCTGTGACGGAGGCGTGCGGGATGTGGAGGAAATGCGGCGGCTTGGGTATCCTGTATGGTCCCGACACATCACACCCATAACCGGGAAATTCCGCATTGAGGCCGCAGAGATCAACGGTCCCGTGGTCATCAACGGCATTCAGGTCTGTCCGGGCGATCTCTGCATTGCCGATGATAACGGCGTGGTTTTTGTCCCTCAGGATAAAATCATAGAAGTGCTCGATCGCGTCAAAGCCGCCTCAGAGCGGGAAGCGCGGGTTATGGAAGCCTTTCATGCCGGCGGCAGCATTGCCGAGGTCCTGAATATTTTGCCCGCCTCTCAATGGTAGGCCTTATCTCCCTGTGGTTACAAATTTCTGTAACAAGAAATAGAAAAAGCAAAAGAAATGCCAAATATCAGAAAGGAGCACAATTTTTATGAAAAAGGCACTTGCACTTGCGATTTCGGCCGCCATGGCTCTCAGTCTGGCTGCCTGCGGCGGCGGGACCACCTCCAGTGGAAGCGGCAGCAGCGGCGAAAGCGGCGGAAATACGGAAACTGTCACCATCCAGCTGGGGCACGGCCAGACAGAGGCCCACCCCTATCATCTGGGCGCAGCCCGCTTTGCCGAGCTGGTGGAAGAATACACCAACGGAACGGTCACGGTGGAGATTTTCCCCAACGGAACACTGGGGGCGGAACGGGACATGGTGGAGGGCGTCAGCATGGGAACAATTGATGCCTGTATCACAACCAACGCACCGCTGACAAATTTCAACTCCGATTTTAACGTCTTTGAGTTCCCCTACCTGTTCTCTACCGTGGAGGAGGCCCGAGAAGTTCTGGACAGCGAAATCGGGCAGAATCTGATGGATGAACTGGAAAACATCGGAATCGTCGGCCTGGCCTATTTCGAAAACGGCTTCCGCAACATTACCAATAACGTCCGGGAGATCACCACCGTGGATGATCTGGCCGGCTTGAAGATTCGGACCATGGAGTCGGAAATTCACATCGAATCTTTCCGGGCTATGGGGGCCAACCCCACTCCCATGAACTGGGGCGAGGTCTATACCGCCCTGCAGCAGGGCACCATTGACGGCCAGGAGAACCCTGCCATGGCTATTGTGGACGGTAATATCTACGAGGTAAACCAGTATTTGGCCCAGACCGAGCACTTCTATTCTCCCGCGGAACTTCTCATCAACGCCGACTTGTTCAACGGCTTGACCGCCGAACAGCAGGAGGCAGTTCAGCGTGCCGCCGATGAGGCCTGTGAATACCAGCGGGAACAGGCCTACACGTTCAACACCGAGAACATGCAGGAACTGGTGGACTTGGGCATGACGCTGTCTCAGGTGGACAAGTCCACCTTTGTGGAGGCCTGTCAGGCCGTCTACGAAGAGTACGCCGACCAGTACGGAGATCAGATCGCCGCCATTCAGGAAATGCTGGCCGGTTGATCACAGCAGGGCCTGATGCCCGCACTGCGGTAGAACGATTCCCGGCCTGCCCGTGCGTTTTCTGTATGGGCAGGCCGGGCTGTATGCAGTCCCTTTGGGAGGACAAAACCAATTCACTGGAAGGAGGAATTTCTAACATGCGACGTATTTTGGATTACTTGGACAAAGCGATTCTCGCCCTGTTGATCGTCGTACTCAGCGTCATGGTTGTAGTAGGCGCCATGCAGGTCCTTTGGAGGTACGTACTCGCGCAGTCTCTCTCCTGGTCGGAAGAACTGATGCGGTATCTGTACGTGTGGGCCACCATGCTCGGGGTGGGGGCGGCCATCCGCCGGAAGAGCTTCGCCTGTATTGACAACTTTCTGGACTTCATGGGGAAAAAGGCTCCCCCTGTCAAGCGTATCATGCAGATTGTTTCCCTTATCATCCAGATTTTCGTCTTCGGCCTTCTCATCGTGTACGGCGGGCAATTCATGATGCGCGGTCTTGGCCAGATGTCCCCCTCTCTTCCCGTCTCCATGGC
>CALWVX010000076.1 GCA_944385065.1 uncultured Oscillospiraceae bacterium
GAGCTGATGGTCCGGTCGGGGTTGGTGATGGCCTGGCGCTTGGCCACCTGGCCCACCATCCGCTCGCCGTCCTTGGAAAAGGCCACCACGGACGGGGTGGTGCGGTTGCCCTCCGCGTTGGGGATGACAACGGGGTCGCCGCCCTCCATGACGGCCACACAGCTATTTGTTGTACCTAAGTCGATACCGATAATCTTGGACATAATCGTGTTCCTCCTGTATGAATGAAGATTTATGATTTACAAGTTAAAAAAAGGGGAAAATCGAGAGAATATAGAACACAAGGGAGAAGGAAAACAGCGCGCACGCGGTGAAGAACAGCCCCACGCTCAGGGGGTTCAGGCACCGCGCGATCCCGGCTTTTCTCCGGGGCGGCTGGGGTTTTTGCTTCATATCGTCCTCCTGCTTCCGCGGCATCCGCTCAGTTGGCTACCTTGACCATGGCGAATCGGATGACCTTCTCTCCCAGCATAAAACCGGCCTGGAAGACCTCGGCCACCGTATTCTCGCCCAGGCTCTCGTCCTCCACATGCATGATGGCGTTATGGAGGTTGGGGTCAAAGGGCTTGCCCAGGGCCTCGATTTCCGTGATGCCCAGCTTGGAAAAGACCTCCTTGAGCTGGTTCATGGTCATCTCCACGCCCTTTTTGTAGGCCTCATCGGCGGTCTCCTGCTTCAGGGCCCGCTCCAGGTTGTCGTACACGGGCAGGAACGCCACGGCGGTGTCCGCCTTGGCCTGGGCCCACAGGGCCTCCTTTTCCTTGGCCGTCCGCTTGCGGTAGTTGTCATACTCGGCGGCCAGGCGGAGGAAGCGGTCGTCCGGCGCCGCCTGCTCCTGGGCGTCCGGCTGGGGCGCGGCCTGCTCCTCCTGGGGCTGCTGCTCCTGAGGTTCAGCCTCCAGCTCCTGCTCAGGGGGCACGGTCTGCTCCTCTCCGACTGTCTGGGTCTGGGGCTGCTCCTGGTCGGGACTCTGCTTTTTTGTTTCCTTTTTGCTCACGGCGATGCGCTCCTTTGCCTGTTATCGTTTCAAAACCGCCTCTTGTCACTCCTCCGGCTTGCCGCCGGGGGGAAGCTCCTTGCCGAACATCCGGGTCAGGCTGTCGGCGAAATAGGACAGCCGGGCGGTGACTTTGGCGTAATCCATCCGGGTGGGACCCACCACGCCGATGACCCCCCGCATATTGTCTCCAATATCATAGCTGGCCATGATCACGCTGGTGTCCTTCAGGGCCTCGCTCACATTTTCCGGCCCGATAAGGATATTCATATTCTGCCCCTCGTCCAGCTTCACCGGCAGGCTGGTGGCCCCGTCCTCCTCGCTGAGATAGTTCATCAGAGGCTTGGCCTTGTCCAGGCTCTTGTACTCCGGGTGCTCCAGCAGATGGGTGATGCCGGCGGTGCGGATCTTCTGCTGGCTCTGGTCCTCCAGCACCTCGATGGCGAATTCCACCACCAGGGAGATCAGCTGGAAGGCGGCGGGGGCGGTGTGGGCCTCCATCTTGTCCAGGGCCTGCTCCATCTCCTCCCGGGTCAGCCCCACGAAGGAGTTGTTCAGC
Organism: uncultured Oscillospiraceae bacterium; assembly: GCA_944385065.1. Lineage (GTDB taxonomy): Bacteria > Bacillota > Clostridia > Oscillospirales > Oscillospiraceae > Lawsonibacter. Next base: position 1,557 of record CALWVX010000076.1, read on the forward strand.
ACGGCGGACAGCAGCTGAAGCTGGGTGTCCGACAGCTGGTCGGGCAGGTGGATCAGCTTGTTCTTCACCACGCTGTTGTCGGTCATGACCACGGCGATGAAGGCGTTTTCCTCCACCATCAGCAGGTCGAACCGCTTGACGGTGACCCGCTCCTTGACGGCGGACATGGTGAACACCGGATAGTCGCTCAGCTGGGAGAGCACCTTGCCCGCCCGGTCGATCACCCGGTCCAGCTCCTCCATTTTCAGGTTCAGCGCCTCGTTGATGCGCTGGGTCTCCTGGATGGTCAGCTGCTGCCGGTCCATCAGCTCGTTCACATAGAGCCGATAGCCCGCGGGGGAAGGGATGCGTCCGGCGGAGGTGTGGGGCTGCTCCAGATAGCCCAGCTCGGTCAGGTCGGCCATCTCGTTGCGGATGGTGGCTGTGGACACATCCAGGCCGGACAGCTCGGCCACCGCCTTGGAGCCCACCGGCTCGGCGGTGGCGATATAGGTCTCCACAATGGCGCGCAGAATTCGCTTCTTCCGGTCAGTCAGTTCCATTGTTTCGCCTCCTGTTCTCAGTTCCCGGACCTCTCTGCTCCGGTCCAGGCTTGCTGCTCACGACGGCTCCGCGCTTCTCGCTGTCACGCTGCGCCTGTTCGCGACGCTCGCCTTCCCTCCGACTCGGGACTCGAACGGTCCGGCCTCCGGCCCTCCCTGGTTCGCGTCCCTCGCTCCGGTCCAGGCTCGCTGCTCACGACGGCTCGCGCTTCTCGCTTAGCACTCCACTTCCCTGAGTGCTAAAGATAATGTATCACTCCCGCCGAGAATTGTCAATAGGCTCTTTATGAACTTATTTTAAACAAATTGACCCCGGCCGTTTTTTGCAAAACGGCCGGGGTTGTGCTAAGTCCGCGGTGGACAGAATCGGTTACGCCCGGGTCAGATCCCGGACCCAGCGGCCCGAGCGCAGCCGCCAGACGCCCAGAACAAATTTGACCATCTGCTCCACCACAAAAGCCAGATAGACCCAGAACACCTGGGTGCGCAGCACCAGGCCGCACAGCACGGCGTAGGGGATGGCGCACACCCACAGGGGGCTGGTGTCGATGAGGGTGGCCATCCGCACGTCTCCGCCTCCCCGGAGCACGCCGACGATGTTCACGCTGTTGAAGGCCCGCAGGGGCATGTAGCAGGCCATGACCGTCAGCATCATGCCGGCCACCGCCGAGGCCCCGGGGGACAGCTTGAACAGGGGGAAGACCCAGTCCGGGGCAATCAGGCGGGCAAATCCCATCAGAAGCACCCCCAGCGTCAGGCCGCAGCCCACCGCCAGAGTGTCCATGGCCAGCCCCATGGACTTCACCCGGTCGCTCCGGCCCGCGCCGATCTCCCGCCCGATAATGACCGAAGCGGTGGCCGCCAGGCCAAAGGAGAAGACGGTGCACAGTTTCTCCACGTTGCCCGCCACGGTATAAGCGGCCAGAATCTCCGTGCTGCCCTCCATGTGTCCCATAATGGTGGGGAAGACGGACGTGCCGATGCCCCACATGGTCTCGTTGCACACCACCAGCCCGCCGTAGCGGAGAAAGCGCCGGACCATGTCCACCCCGGGGCGCAGGAGCAGCCCCGGCCGCACCCGGAAAAAGCGGGTCCGGGCCATGTGGACCGCCACGATGGTCACCTCCAGCAGCCGGGCAATCAGGGTGGCCAGAGCGGCCCCCCGGACCCCCAGCTGGGGGGCGCCCAGGTTGCCGAAAATGAACACCCAGTTTAAAAAGGTGTTGGTGGTCATGGAGGCGGCCAGAATGTACATCCCCAGCCTGGGCCGCTCCATGCTCCGGTAGGCGGCCACATAGATCATGGTGAACGCGTTGCACACATAGGACAGCCCGGCCAGCCCGCCGTACTGGGCGGCCTGCTCCACCAGCTGGGGCTGGTTGTTGAACAAACTGAGGAAGGGGATGGGGCACAGGATCAAAATGGCCGCGAAGACCGACGACACCAACAGTACCACCCACAGGGCCACCCCCATCACCCGGTTGATGGCCTCCATGTCCCGGCGGCCCCAGTACTGGCTGATCAGGACGGCGGAGCCGCTCTGCACGCCGAAAATAAACAGCTGGACCACAAACAGCGGGATATTGGCCAGCGTGACCGCCGCCATGGGCTCTTCTCCCAGCATTCCCACCATAAAGGTGTCCGCCATGCCCAGCATGCTGGTGATCAGGTTCTGCATCACGATGGGGGCCGCCAAAACGGCAATCTCCCGGTAGAATCCGGGTTTTTGTCTCATGTAGGCGAACATGGAATCCCTCTCCTTTTTCTCTGCTTCAATGGAACTCAGGGGCCGCACTTTCTCCAAAGCCGGATACACCAAGTAATTTTAATGATAAATTATACATATCAGTATCAAATTCTTTCAGCCTGCCTCGTGCTCCCCGGTCGTCCGTTCTCCCCGGCGTTCCGCTCCCGCCGGACGGGGACACGCGGAGAGACCGAACCCCCGCCTCAGGACAGGGTGGAAAACAGCTCCCGCCGGGCGCCGGCCAGCCCCTGGACCAGGGCGTCCAGATCCTCGTCCGTGTTGTCGGGAGAGAAGCTGATGCGCAAAACCCCGTCCAGCTCCGCCTTGGGCAGCTTCAGGGCGGCGAACACATGGCTGGGCCGGCCCCGGTGGCAGGCGGAGCCGGAGGACAGATACACGCCCCGGTCACCCAGATAGCGCACCACCACCTCGCTCTTATAGCCGGGCATGGTCACAGGCAGAATGTGGGGCGCCCCGCCGTCGGTGAGCACCTTCAATCCGGGCACCTCCCGGAGCAGCTGCTCCTCCGCCCGGGCCCGCAGCCGGGACAGCGTCTGGAAGTGCTCCTCCCGGCGTTCCGTCCCCACCCGGGCGGCGGCGGCAAAGGCGGCGATCTGAGCGGTGGCCTCGGTGCCCGAGCGCAGACCCCCCTCCTGTCCGCCCCCCAGGATCAGGGGGGGCAGCTTCAGCCCCTTTCGGATGTACAGGGCCCCGATTCCTTTTGGGGCTCTGATTTTGTGGCCGCTCACCGACAGCAGGTCCACCCCCAGCTCCCGGGGGGTGAAGGGGATTTTTAAAAATCCCTGAACCGCGTCACAGTGGAGCAGCGCCCCGCTGCCCGAGCGCCGGATGGCCTGGGCGGCCTCCTTCACCGGGAGGATGGTGCCCAGCTCGTTGTTCACCAGCATCATGGTCACCAGCGCGGTGTCGGGCCGGAGGGCCTGCTCCAGCTGCTCCGGGGCGATCACCCCCCGGCGGTCGGGCTGGAGATAGGTGACCTCATATCCCTCCCGCTCCAGCGCCCGGCAGGGCTCCAGCACGGCGGCGTGCTCGATGGCGGTGGTGATCACATGCCGGCCCGCCCGACGGTTCATGGCCAGGGCGGAGCGGATGGCCCAGTTGTCGCTCTCGGTGCCGCAGGAGGTGAACACCAGCTCTCCGGGCTCACAGCCCAGCGCTCCGGCCACATCGGCCCGCCAGCCGGCCAGGACCCGGGCGGCCTCCCGCCCAAAGGCGTACACGGATGAGGGGTTCCCCCACCCCCGGGTCATGGCCTCCAGGGCCGCCTGGGCGGCCTCGGGACACACCGGCGTGGTGGCGGCAGAATCAAAATAGTGGAACATGGGCAGAACCTCCCGCAGCTTCATCATCAGACAGTATTCTCATTCTATACCGCCCCCTGGGGAAAGTCAAGGACGGCCCGGAAAAAGGCCCGGAGAATCAGCCCCTCCCCCTTGCAAAAAGACTGGGGGCCGATTATAATGAAAACACGCTGCAATAATAAAGGAGGCGCTTCCCGGTGAGGAGTCCAACCGGCATCTGTTATATTGTGGGGGCCATGTCCCTGACCCCCGGTCTGTGCCCCCATCCCGCCCCCGGCGACTATGTGATCGCCGCCGACCGGGGCTTTGATTCCCTGATGGCCTATGGGGTGACCCCGGATCTGGCGGTGGGGGATTTCGACTCTCTGGGCCACCGCCCCAGCCACCCCAATGTGATTCAGCTGCCCGTGGAGAAGGACGACACCGACATGGTGTTCGCCCTGCGCAAGGGGCTGGATCTGGGGTACCGCCGCTTCGTCCTGCTGGGAGGTGTGGGCGGACGGCTGGAACACACCCTGGGCAACCTGCAGCTGCTGGACTGGCTGTCCCTCCACGGGGCACAGGGCTTTCTGGCCGGGGAGAAGACGGTGGTCACCTGCATCCGGGACGGCGCCCAGCTTCAGTTCCCCCCCTCCATGTCCGGTTATCTGTCCGTGCTGTGCAACAGCGGCACGGCGGAGGGGGTCAACCTGATCGACCTGAAATTCCCCCTCACGGACTACACCCTCTCCAGCAGCTTTCCCCTGGGAGTGAGCAATCAGTTTCTGGACCGCCCCGCCCGGGTGTCCGTCGAGAAGGGCAGCCTGCTGCTGATCTGGGAGGAACAGGGAGACCTGTACTCTCTCCTGCCCCAGCTCTGGTTCGTCTAATCCCCCGGTTCCAGCCCCCACAGAGAGGCCAGCTGCCGCTCCGGCTGCGCCGGATAGTGCCCGTCGATCCAGAGGCAGTCCGCGCCGTGCCGCCGGCACTGCTCCAGCGTCTCGGCATTATCGCGGATCAGATGTTCCATGGTGCACTGCGAGTCGTCCAGTCTGCGCTCGATTATGTCGGCATAGCGCCGAATCTCCCTGTAGCGGCTCCGGATGTACGCCTCGCTCATCACCAGACAGCAGAAGCGGATGGACGGCAGCTCGTCCGGTCCAAAGTCCCGGGCCCAGTCAAAGGGGATATAGCAGCCCTCCACCGTGAGATTCTGCCGGTTCTCCACCGCCGTCCTGATCATCTCCCGGACAATGGGCCAGAGATACCCGGTCAGCGCCCGGTCGTCGCTCTCCGGCGTCAGGGATGTGTTCCCGCTCCGGATCAGCCCCATCTTCAGGTGGTCGATGGACAGATACGGATAGCCGTACCGCTCCAGAAGCCTCTGGGCCAAGGCAGTCTTTCCCGTGTGGGACGCCCCCGCAATCAAAAAAACCATCGCCATCGCTCCCCTCCGTGTTTTCCCCTCCATTGTACTACGCCGGGCAATGCGGGGCAAGGCCGGCGGAAAGCCTGTCTTTTCCCTTGCCTTTTGGTGCGCGCTGTGATATAGTTTTGTTCCAGGTCCGGCGAGAGGAGGTGTCCCCATGGGCGAGTCGGTCAAGGTGATAGCCAAAAACAGCAAAGCCTACCACGACTATTTCATTGAAGAGAAGTACGAGGCCGGCATCGAGCTGGCGGGCACCGAGGTCAAGTCCATCCGTCAGGGCCATGTGAACCTGAAGGATTCCTTCTGCATCGTCAAGGACGGGCAGATGTCCGTGGTGGGCATGCATGTCAGCCCCTATGAGAAGGGAAACATCTTCAACAAAGACCCCCTGCGGCAGCGCCGCCTGCTGATGCACAAGCGGGAGATTTTAAAGCTCTTCGCCCGCATCAAACAGGACGGCTATTCCCTGATTCCCCTGTCCATCTACTTCCGGGGGCCCAGAGTCAAGCTGGAGATCGGCCTGGCCCGGGGCAAGAAGCTGTACGACAAGCGGGAGTCGGCCGCCCGGCGGGACGCCAAGCGGGAAATGGACCGGGCCATGAAGGCCCGAAACCGATAAAATCCAACTACCTCAGTGAGAAAGGATGTTGTCTGATGGCACAAAATCCCATTGTCACCATTGAAATGGAGGACGGCGGGGTCATCCGGGCGGAGCTCTACCCCGATGTGGCCCCCAACAGCGTGAACAACTTTATCAGCCTGATCCGGAAGGGCTTTTACGACGGCTTGATCTTCCACCGGGTCATCCCCGGCTTCATGATCCAGGGCGGCTGCCCCAACGGCAACGGCATGGGCGGCCCGGGCTACTCCATCAAGGGCGAGTTTGCCAGCAACGGCTTTGCAAACAATCTGGCCCACGACCGGGGCGTGCTGTCCATGGCCCGGGCCATGGATCCGAATTCCGCCGGCAGCCAGTTCTTCATCATGGTGGAGAAGGCTCCCCACCTGGACGGGGACTACGCCGCCTTCGGCAAAGTCATCGAGGGCATGGAGGTGGCCGATGCCATTGTCTCCGCCAAGGCCGACTGGAACGACCGTCCCCGTCAGCCTCAGCGCATGAAGAAGGTCACCGTGGATACCTTCGGCGCGGACTACCCCGAGCCGGAGAAGGTTTGATCCTCCCCGAGTAAGCGACTCCCGTACCGGCGCGCAAAGGCGCGCCGGTACGGTCCCAGTTTTTGATTTTCCCAAACCAGAACGGTTTTCTCCCAAACGGCGGCGAAGCCGCCAGCCAAACCGAAGCCCAGCGCAGGCGGATTTGGAGAAGATCGTAGTTTCGTTCCTTATGCTGCCGAAGGCAGCAAACAAACTCGGAGCCCAGCACAGCGGGTCCGAGTTTGAGAGGAGACACAGCGGAATGAGCGAGCTTTCGGCTTTAGCCGGAAGCGAGGGATATGGAGCTTGTGTCGACGACGCGGGGGCGTACCGGTTTCGACGGGGACACGGAAGTGGGAATAGCGGGCGGTGGCGCCTGGCCACCTTAAAACGGGCACTTCTTTATAAATTAAAGAACAACGAAAATTACGCTTACGCTGCTTAATTAACAGCAGCCGTCCAACCCGGAAGGACCACGAGCCGGGATTGGGCGTCGTTTAGTGGTGCACGTGCGCCGGCAAAGCTTTGCGCCGGCCATGAATCATGAAGCTCACCTGACCCTCGGGCGTGACGGCTTGCCCGGGGTGACGGGAACAGGGAGAGCAAGACTCCCGCAATAACCGTCTGCGCCCGGAGAAGTTTCCATGGAAGGGTTTTCGGACGGGAGTTCGACTCTCCCCGCCTCCACCA